>NZ_JBFAJA010000128.1:0-30347 GCF_040654975.1 Dactylosporangium sp. NPDC050588
CCTCTCTTGGTGGGTGGGGGTATGGCCCCGGGGCGGGGGGGGCCCCCGGGCGGCGGGGACCCCCCCCCCCCTTTCCCGGCCCCCCCCAAAAGCGGGGGGGGGCCCCCCCGCCCGGGCCCCACCCCTCTTGGAACTACGGGCGGATCAGATGTTCCAGACCTGGAAGGTCGAGATCTGCCCCGCCGGCCAGCCGGAGTTGGCGGTGATGTTCAGCCGGACGTAGCGCTGGGTCTGCGCCGTGAACGTGATCGTGACGGTGTTGCCCGCGCCGCCGGTGAAGGCGTAGGACGCGGTGTCCTTCAGCGTCGAGAAGCTCGAGCCGTTGGTGCTGCCGACGACCTGGATGGTCTGGTTGCGGGCGCCCCACGAGGTGGGCAGCTGCAGGACCACCTTGCTGATGCTCTGTGCGGAGCCGAGGTCGACCTGGACCCACTGCGGGAAGGCGTTGTTGTTGCTCTCCCAGTAGGAGTTCTGGTCGCCGTCGGTGACGTTGCCGGAGCCGTACACCTGGACGTGGCTGGACTCGCTGGTCGGCTTGCCCGCGGCGAGGTTGGTCGGGGTGGTGCCCCCGGCGCCGGTGCCGGTCAGCGAGACCGTGGTCGGGCTGTTCTGCGCGTTGCTGGTGACCGTGAGCGTGCCGGTCCGCGTGCCGGACGCGGTGGGCCGGAAGGTCACGTTGACGACGCAGGACGCGCCGACCGCGATCGAGCTGCAGTTGTTCGTCTGCTGGTAGTCACCTGTGGCGGTCACGCCCGAGACGGTGGCCGCCGCGGTGCCCGTGTTGCTGATCGTGACCGCCTGCGAGCCGCTGGTGGTGTTCAGCGCCTGCGACGCGAAGGTCAGGCCGGTCGGGTTGGCGCTGAGGACCGGCGCGGTCGGCGTGGTGCCGCCGCTCGGGTAGACCTCGAGCTCCGCGACCTGGCCGGCGGGCCAGCCGGTGTTCGCGCTGATGTTGACGCGGACGTACCGGGTGTTCGTCGCCCCGAAGGTCAGGTTGACCGTGTTGCCGCTGGCCGGGTTGAACGTCTGGGCGGCGGAGCCGACGATCGTGCTGAAGCTGGAGCCGTCGGTGCTGCCCTGGACCGACAGCGTCTGCTGGCGGGTCGCCCACGCGGCGTCCGGCGGGAGCTTCAGCGTGACCTTGCCGATGCTGGTGGTCGCGCCCAGGTCCACCTGGACCCACTGCGGGAACGCGTTGTTGGTGCTCTCCCAGTAGGTGGCGGCGTTGCCGTCGGTGACCGTGGTCGCCGCCTGCGTGCCGTTGACCTGGCTGCTGGCGGTGGCGGGCCGGTTGAGGGCGATGTTCGTGTTGGTGCCGATGCCGGAGCCGGACAGGCCGACCGTGGCCGGGCTGTTGTTGGCGTTGCTGGTGACCGTCAGCGTGCCGGTGCGGGCACCCGAGGCGGTCGGGGTGAACTTCACGGTGACCGTGCAGGAGGCGCCGACCGCGAGGGAGCCGCAGTTGTTGGTCTGGCTGTAGTCACCGCTGGTGGTGACCCCGGAGACCGTGGCCGCCGTGGTACCGGAGTTGGTGAAGGTCACCGTCTGGGTCGGGGCGGACGCGCCCACCACCGTACCGGCGAAGGACAGCGAGGCCGGGTTGGCGTTGATGACCGGTCCGGGTGCCACACCCGTGCCGGACAGCGGGACGGTGCTGGTGACGCCTGCGGCGGTCACGCTCAGGTTGCCGGTGCGGGTGCCCGCCGCCGACGGCCGGAACGTCACGCTCACGGTGCAGGACGAGCCGGCGGCGATGCTGGTGCCGCAGGTGTTCGTCTGGGTGAAGTCGCCGCTGACGGCGATCGTGCCGACCGGGGCCGACGCGGTGCCGCTGTTGGTGACGGTCACGGCCTGGGCCGCGCTGGCGCCACCGGTCGCGACCGAGCCGAAGCCGAGCGCGTTCGGGCTGACGGTGATGTTGGAGCCGTTGTCGGGCAGGTACGGCGGGAACGTCGGCGTCGGCATCGTGCAGGCGGTCGAGCCGAAGATGCCGGAGTTGCCGCCGCCGTCGGTGAGGTTGAACCCGGCGCCGCAGTTGTAGATCGGCGCGGGGCCCTGGGTGCCGGTGGCGGTGCTGTTCGTGATCGTCGCCGCGCCGGCGACCTGGAGCTGCGCCACGAACGTGCCGGTGTTCTGGATCGTCGCGTTGTTGATCTTCACGTTGTTGATCTGCGAGCCCGAGACGAACTGGATCGCCTCGTACGGGCTCTGCTGGATCAGGATGTTGTCGATGTTGGTCAGGCCGTTCATCACGCCGTCGCGGGCGTCGAACCACAGCGCGCCGACGCCGAACTGCCAGTTCGGGTCGAGGTTGCCGGACCGGATGATGGTGTTGCGCAGCACGTCGGTGCGGCCGATCGGGGTGGACGCGAAGCGCTGCCCGACGTGGATGCCGCCGCCCTGGCTGAGGCCGGCGTCGATGACCCTGTTGTCGGTCACGAAGTTGTCGTGGCCGCCGTAGATCGCGATGCCGTTGGCGAGGATGGGCAGCTCGACCGTGTTGTGGTCGAACGAGTTGTTCACGTCGGCGTTCTGCTCGGCCCACATGGCCAGGCCGTCGTCGCCGGGGTTGCGGACGTGGCTGTTGGTGACCTTCGAGTTCGTCACGCCGTTGTGGAAGTTGATCGCGTCGGCGTTGTAGTTGCGCAGCCGCATCTGGTCGAACACCAGGTTGGTGAACGGCCCGTCCATCCAGGCGCCGACCTTGGTGTGCTCGATCCACACCCGGGTGACGGTGGAGTTGCTCAGCGAACCGCCGATGCCGTTGACCTGGTCGGCGTCGTTGCGCTCCTGCACGTTGCCGAAGATCGAGAAGTCCGACAGGTGCACGTTGGAGCTGGGCGTCGGCGCGTAGTTGCCGTAGAACCCGATCCGGTCACCGGTCGTCTTCGAGTGCCACATGCCGGCACCCTTGATCGTGATGTTGTTGACCGCGATGTGGCCCTGGATCTTGAACGTGCCCGGCGGGATCCACACCGTGCCGCCGGCGCCCGCGGACGCGATCGCCTGGTTCATCGCGGACGTGGAGTCGTTGACACCGTTCGGGTCGGCGCCCTTGCTCGTGATCGACACCGAGCCGGCCGGCTGCGACAGCGGACCGGCGACGTTCTCGAAGTCCGCGAGGTCGATGGTGTACGACGAGGCGGTCGAGTCGGCGTCGACCTGCAGGCGGAACTTCGTCCCCTGCGGGTAGACCTGCGGGAAGAGGCGGTTGACCTCGTCGTAGTAGTGGTGGTGGTTGCTGCCCGGCTGGTTGCTGAACGGGTAGCTGCTGTAGTAGTGGCTGTACGCGTTGGTCAGCGTGAAGTTGTTGGACCTGACCCCGTTGATGTACAGCGAGATCGGCGCCGTGTACACCGAGCCGTTGCTGGAGTCCGGGATGCTGTAGCGGAACACCATCGAGTTCGTCGCGACCGGCGTGGTGAACTCGACGTACTTGCCGCTGCCCTGCAGCGTGACGGCTTTGCGGTAGGACGCCTCACCGGCGAGGGTGTTGTAGGCGGCGCTCGGGCCGATGACGGTGCCGTTGGTGGTGGCGTTCTCCGCCTGCACCTCGACAAAGGGCAGCGTCGCACCGACGCCGCCGGTCGCGGCCGCCGCGGCCGGCGACATCGTCAGACCGACGACGACGCCCGCGGCAGCGAGGGTGGTGCCCGCGGTCAGGGCGACGAGACGCCCCTTCCGCCTGGCACCTCGAGTGGACCGGAACATGTGTTGCTCGCTTTCGACGGGGCCGTGCCGCGCAAGCATCAGCCGGCCGGCCGCGAGTTGGCGGTGTCGGGCTGGTCGGCGCTGGTGGTGACGATCGAACGGCGGGGTGGGTTTTGTACACCGGTTGGCGGGGCGGTGCAAGAGGGACCGTAACTCCACCGACACCGCTGCGCAATATACAGACACATCTTTGCTGTTTTCGAACGCGTTCTTGCAAGGCTTGAGCACTCATCCGCTCACGTTCCGCTTGGCTTTGCCGCGCGACCGCTCGGCGCTCCACCGCGCCACTGGGCTCCCCTGACCGTCACCACATCGCCAACACTCGATGCGACCGTCCGCTGCCGCAGCTCGGCCCGGCTCATCCCGTGCTGTGGACCGCCCTCGGACGGCAGACGAGAGGAACCAGTACATGCGACGCAAACTCGCTCTTGCCGCCGGCCTCGCGCTCGGCCTGTTCGCGAGCCTTGTCCTGTCCCCTGTGGCCCCTGCCCGGGCCGAGTCGAACGGCGGCGTCCGCGTCATGCCGCTCGGCGACTCGATCACCGACGGGTTCAACGTGCCCGGCGGCTACCGGATCAACCTGTGGCAGCGGCTCGCCGCCGGCGGGTACACCGTCGACTTCGTCGGGTCGGGCTTCAACGGCCCGGCGTCGCTGGGCGACCACGACCACGAGGGCCACTCAGGCTGGCGGATCGACCAGCTCGACGCCAACATCGTCGGCTGGCTGCAGGCGACCTCGCCGCGCACCATCCTCCTGCACATCGGCACCAACGACATGAACCAGAACTACGACGTCGCCAACGCCCCGGCCCGGCTGTCCGCCCTCATCGACAAGATCCGTGCGAACGCGCCGTCGGTCGAGCTCTTCGTCGCCCAGATCACCCCCGAGACCAACGCGACGCAGGAGGCCCGCGTCCAGGCCTACAACGCCGCGATCCCCGGCATCGTCGCCGGCAAGGGTCCGATGACGCACCTGGTCGACATGCACTCCGCCATCACCACCGCCGACCTCGCCGACGGCGTGCACCCGAACGCCACCGGTTACGACAAGATGGGGGCGCGCTGGTTCTCCGCCCTCCAGTCCGTCCCCGGCAGCCTCACCCCGACCATCCCACCGGTCGGCACCGCCGTCTCACTGGTCAGCCCGCAGTCGAACCGCTGCATGGACGTCGCCGGCGCCAGCACCACCGCCGGCGCCCAGATCCACATCTGGGACTGCCACGGCGGCACCAACCAGAAGTGGACCCGCACCGCCGCCGGCGAGATCCGCGTGTACGGCAACCGCTGCCTCGACGTCAACGGCAACGGCACCGCCGACGGGACGAAGATCCAGATCTGGGACTGCAACGGCACCGCCGCCCAGAAGTTCACCTTCAACGCCAACGGCTCCATCACCGGCACCGGCTCCGGCAAGTGCGTCGACGTGAACGCCTCAGGCACCGCCAACGGCACCAAGGTCCAGCTCTGGACCTGCAACGGCACCGGCGCCCAACGCTGGGCCGCCCGCCCCTAGCCTGCCGGCCTGATCCCCGCTCCGACCGGGTGCGTCCACCTCGGGCGCACCCGGCTTTCCCCGCTCGATCAGGGCGGCTCGGAACAACCCGACCTCGCCCGCATCCAGCCCTCCCGCCCGGCCAGGCCAACCGCCTCGACAACGCGCGCAGCCGGCCTCCCGCTCGATCAGATCGACCGACCCGACCTCGGGCGCACCCGGCCCTCCCCGCTCGAACGGGTCGGCGGGGCCGACCTCGGGCGCGGCCGGCCCTCCCCGCTCGATCAGGGTGGCCGGACCAACCCGACCTCATACGCGAACACGACCGCCTGCACCCGGTCGCGCACCTCCAGCTTCAGCAGGACCCGGCCCACGTGCGTCTTCACGGTCGTCTCCGCCACGTTGAGCCGCTCCCCGATCTCCGGGTTGGACAGCCCTTCGGCCACCAGCAGCAGCACCTGCCGCTCCCGGTCCGTCAGGCTCGCCAGCCGCCGCAACGCCTCGGGGTCCTCAACCGCCGGCGGCGCCGTCACGAACTTCCCCGCGAACCGGTCCAGCAGGCTCCGCGTCGCCCTGGGCGCCACCATCGCCTCACCACCCGCGACCGCCCTGATCGCCGCCAGCAGATCCCCCGGCGGCGCGTTCTTCAGCTGAAACCCGCTCGCCCCCGCCTGCAACGCCGCAAACGCGTCCTCATCCGTGTCGAACGTCGTCAAAATCAGCACCCGCGGCCCACCCGGCCGCGCACACAGCGCCTCGGTCGCCGCGATCCCGTCCATCACCGGCATCCGGATGTCCATCACCACGACATCCGCCTCCACCCGCCGCAGCAACCGCAACGCCTCAGCCCCGTCGCCCGCCTCCCCCACCACCACCATGTCGTCCTGCGCCGACAGCACCATCCTGAACCCAGCGACGATCAGCTCCTGATCGTCGACGATCACCACCCGGATCACCGGCCCCACCCGCCCCCGGCCACCATCCCGGCTCCGTCCGCGCGCACCGCACCCGGTCCAGCTCCATCCGCCCGCACTACATCCACCGCGACGCCAGCCGCCCGCACCACACCCGCCTCGACCCCGCCCGCGCGCACCGCACCAGCTCCGTCCGCGCGGGCCACGTCCACCGCAACACCATCCACACGCACTACGTCCATCCCGGCCTCATCCACGCGGGCCACGTCCACCGCAACACCATCCACACGCACTACGTTCATCCCGGCCTCATCCACGCGGGCAGCGTCCACCGCAACGCCATCCGCACGCACTACGTCGATTCCGGCCTCATCCGCACGGGCCACGTCCACCGCAACGCCATCCGCACGCGGCACGTCCATCCCGGCCTCATCTGCGCGCGCCGCATCCGCCTGGCATCCATCGGCGCCGGCCGTGTCTGCCGCGGCTCTGGCCGCTCGCGCTGCGGCCGCCGGGGCGCCGGCTGCCGGAGCGCCGTCGCCGTCGGCCGCGCCTACCGGAGGCGTTGGCGGCTCGCCCGGCGGAACGGCCGGCGGTGGTGTCCTGGGAATCGTGGCGGTGACGGTCCACCCTCCGTCGAACCGCGGACCGGCGCTCACCGTCCCGCCGTGCAGCGCGACCCGCTCCCGCATGCCGATCAGGCCGTGACCGCCCGAGCCTTTCGTGGCGGCGGGCAGCCGGCCGCCCCCGTCGTCGGTTGCCTCGATCACGAGGTGCTCGGGCGCGTACTCCAGTCGCAGGGTCACCTTCGCGTCCGGGCCCGCGTGCCGGAGGGTGTTGGTCAGGGACTCCTGCACGATGCGATACGCGGTCAGCTCCTCCGCCACGCTCAACCCCGCCGGGGTGCCCACCGTCTCCAGATCGACCCGCAGGCCGGCCCGCTCGACGAGCCGGTCGAGCTCCGCCAGGCCGACGCGCCGCCTGGACACGTCCCCCGCGCCGGGGGTCGCACCCCGCAGGACGCTCACCACCCGGCGCATGTCCTCGAGGGCGTCGCGGCCGGTGGCGGCGATCGTGTCGAGGGCGTGGCGGGCCCGCGACGCGGACGGGTCGAGGGTGTACCCGGCGCCGTCCGCCTGGACGATCATCACGCTCAGGCTGTGGGCGACGACGTCGTGCAGCTCTCGGGCGATGGCGGCGCGCTCGTCGGCGGCGGCGAGGCGGGCGAGGTGGTCGCGCTCGCGTTCGAGGGTGGCGGCCCGCTCCTCGAGGCTCGCCACGTACAGCAGCCGGGTCCTCACTCCGTACGCGGAGAACCACACAGCGATGGTCAGCGTGCCGATGATCCACGTGATGGTGCCGAAGTTGTCGGTCCTGCGGGCCTCGACGGCGGCGCCGATGACGACGCCGATGCCCGCACCGACGCCGGCGAGGATGCCCCAGAACAGCTGGGGCCGGTACTTGACGACGGCGAACATGGACATCAGCACCGCCATGTCATAGAGGCGCATCGCGTCGTCGAACAGCAGGTGCAGCGGCGCCGCCGTGTAGACGACGCAGGCGACGATCAACGGATAGCGGCGACGGGCCAGCATGGCGACCGCCATGACGAGCCCGATCGCGACGACGGGCGGCTCCAGCCCGCGCTCCATCACCGTCACGTACAGCACAGATCCTGCGAGGCCCCCGTCGAACAGCCAGGTCCTGATGCGCCGGAGGTGTTCGCCGTTCCACACGTCGTCCACGATAGGTCTTCAATCTGCCAGTGCTACGACGACTGCGACGTTTGCCGCTCTGCGTGACGGGAGGACTGCGGCGAGTACGCCCGCGAGCGCCGCGAGCCCGACGAACGCTCCCAGCTGCCCGACCGGGACCGCGATCAAGGTGTCGACCTCCCCGAACCCCGCATCCGCGGTGAGCAACCCGTACACGAGGCCGAACGCCACCCCTACAACGGCGCCGGCCGCGGCCATCAGCACCGCCTCGGCGAGCAGCGTCACGCGCAGCTGCCCGCGGGTCAGGCCGAGCGCCCGCAGTAACGCGGACTCGCGGGTCCGCTCCAGTACCGACAGCGACAGCGTGTTGGCGATGCCGACGAGCGCGATGATCAGCGCCAGCGCGAGGAGGACGGCGATCACGGCGACGATCTGGTCGATCGCGTTGTTGCGTTCGTCGCGGAACTCCTTGAGGTCGCCGACCTGGACCAGCGGGTGCGCCGCGAGGGCGGCGTCGATCTGGTGGCGTGCGGTCGTCGCCGGTACGCCACCCGCAGTGCGGAGCATGACGAGCGAGTCCCCGACGGCCGCCGGGAACAACGCCCTGTAGTCGGTGTCGGTGACCATGACGTCGCCGACGAGCGTCGCGCTCTGGACCGTCGCGGCGACCGTCACCGTGATCGAGTGGCCGCCGGGACCGGTCAGCCGGAGCTGGTCCCCGACCCGCCGCCCGGCGAGGGCGTCGGAGCCGCTGGCCACGACGGCGGTCC
Source organism: Dactylosporangium sp. NPDC050588 (assembly GCF_040654975.1). Taxonomy (NCBI): domain Bacteria; kingdom Bacillati; phylum Actinomycetota; class Actinomycetes; order Micromonosporales; family Micromonosporaceae; genus Dactylosporangium; species Dactylosporangium sp. NPDC050588. The sequence goes on from NZ_JBFAJA010000128.1 coordinate 8,603, forward strand.
CGGGCCGCAGGTCCGTCAGCCGCCCGGCGGAGACGACGGGTCGGAACGCCGTGCCGATCGCCGCCTCGTCGATGGTCCCGACGCGCAGCCCGCCGCCGGGGCTCTTCGCATCGTCCTGCCTGACCGCGACGACGAGGTCGAAGGCGGGGTCGGCGCGCAGTCCCGCGGTCACCGCCGCCGGGACCGTCGCCGGCCGGTCGCCGCCGGTGACCGCGGGCGTGAGCAGGTAGTCGACGGGGAACGCCTTGTCGAGCTGGGCTTCGGCGGTGCGGTTGACAGTCGCGGCGATGGTGCTGCCGCCGGCCATCAACGCGACCCCCACGAGCAGCGCGGCCGTGGTCGCCGCCGTGCGGCCCGGGTTGCGCCTGGCGTTGGCGACGGCCAGGCGGACCGGCGCGCCGGCGAGGCGGCCCGGCAGCCATCCGACCGCGGACACCAGCGGCCCGATGAACAGCGGCAGGAGCAGCAGCACCGCGAGGAACACGCTCGTGCCACCCGCCATGACGATCACCATCGCGGTCAGCGGATCACCGGTGCGCATCCCGGCCAGGGTCAGCGCGACCCCCGCGACGACGAGCAGCGCCGCGGACACGATCAGCACGACCCGCCCGCGCCGGCTGCCACCGCGCCCGAACGGCGTGATCCGCAGCGCCGCGATCGGCGGCACCCTGGTCGCCCGGATCGCGGGCACCAGCGCCGACACGGTCGTGAGGACCACACCGAGGAGCAGCGCCACCAGTACCGGCGAAACACCGACAACCAGTCGACCGGTGGGCAGCCCGATGCCTGGCAGTGCCCCACCGCGGGACAGTCCGAAGCCGATCGCGAGGCCGACACCGATCCCGAGCGCGGCGCCCGTGAACCCGACCGCGGCGGCCTCGGCGATGACCCGCCGGAACACCTGCGCGCGGGTGGCGCCGACGCACCGCAGCAGCGCCGTCTCCCGCATGCGCTGGGCGAGCAGGATGTTGAACGTGTTGGCGATGACGAGCGCGGCGACGAGCACCGCGACGACCGCGAAGAGCTGCAGCCCGATGAGCAGGCCGTCGATCTGGCTGAACGCCTCCCGGGCCAGGTCACGCCGCAGCTGGTCGCCGGTGCGCACCTTCCCCGGCGCCGTGACGTGCGAGCGGACGGCGGCGGGTGCGGTGCCGTCGGCGACGGTCGCGACGACCTCGCGGAAGCCGGTGGCGCCGGTGAGCCGCACGAGCGCCGGCCGGGTGAGCACGACCGTGGACGCGTTGCCGCCGTCGACGCCGGTGATGTCGACGATGCCGACGAGCCGGAACTCGTGCCGCTGCTCGTCGGCGCCCACCAGCGCGATGGTGTCGCCGACCTGGTAGCCGGTGCGCCGGGCGCTGCGGGCGTCGAGCGCCGCGTCGCCGTCGCCCTGTGGCAGCCCGCCCGTGCGCAGGTCGAAGGGGCGCAGCTCGGCGCGGTCGCCGACGTCGACGGCATGGCCGGGGACGCCGAACTCGGTGACGAGACGGCCGTCGCGGTCGATGAGCGGTGCCTGCTCCGCCATGCGGCCTTCGACGGCGGTGACGCCGTCCAGCCGGGCGATCTCCTCCACTGTGGACAGTGGCAGGCGGGTGCGGTCGGCGGCGGTGACGGCGAGGTCGACGTTGCGGGCGGAGCGGGCGTATTCGTCGAGCAACGCGGCGCGGGTCGTGTCGCCGAAGATCATGATGCCGGCGACGAACCCGACGGCGAGCACGATGGCCAGCGCGGTGGGCACGAGGCGGCGCGGCCGCAGCCCGGACAGTGCGGTGCGTCGCATGTCAGGCCCCCAGCCGCTTGAGCAGGTCCAGCACGGCCTCGGGCGTGGGGCCGCGCAGCTCGTCGACGATGCGGCCGTCGGCGAGCATGACGACCCGATCGGCGTAGGAGGCGGCGACTGGGTCGTGGGTCACCATGACCACCGTCTGACCCAGCTCCCGGACGCTGCGCCGCATGACGGAGAGAACGTCGGCCCCGGCGCGGGAGTCGAGGTTGCCGGTCGGCTCGTCGGCGAAGACCACGTCGGGCCGGCCGAGCAGCGCCCGGGCGCACGCCACCCGCTGCTGCTGACCGCCGGACAGCTGGCTGGGCGTGTGCCGCAGCCGCTCGCCGAGGCCGAGCACCGACACCACCTGCGCGAACCGCCGCTGGTCGGGCCTGCGGCCCGCGAGGTCGAACGGCAGCAGGATGTTCTGCTCGGCGGTCAGCGTCGGCAGCAGATTGAAGGACTGGAAGATGAACCCGACCCGCTCCCGGCGCAGCAGCGTCAGTGCCTTGTCGGACAGACCCGTCAGCTCCGTGCCGCCCAGCCGGACCGAGCCGGACGTCGCAGTGTCCAGCCCCGCGAGGCAGTGCATCAGCGTGGACTTGCCGGACCCGGACGGGCCCATGATCGCGGTGAACTCGCCGGCGGGAAACGCGACGCCGACGCCGTCCAGGGCGCGCACCGTGGTGTCGCCTGTTCCATACACCTTCACGAGGTCGGTCACTTCGACCGCGAGCGTCGTTGTCATGGGAGGCAAGTTAGGCGCGGCGCGGGTGCCGCGTCGTCGTCGTCAAGCACACCATGGTTGTCCTACTCAGGTCGGACACGGGCAGTTTCGGGTCGGCCCGCGGGAGGACGACACGGCGGCGCGGGCGGGGCTAACTTCGGCGGCACCGAGCGAGAGGATTCGCCATGCGCCACCTGTACTTGTCCCGCCGCCGACTGCTGGGGGCTGCCGCCGCGGGCGCCGGCCTGACCGTGTTGCCCGCGATGCCCACCGCCGCCGCGCCGCGAGGCGCCAGGCCAGCGTTCCGGCTGCCCGTCCCGACTGGCGCGCACCCGATCGGGACGGTGCCGCTGCATCTCGTCGACCCGGCGAGGACCGACCCCTGGATGGCGCTCGCCCGGCCCAGGGAGCTCATGGTGCAGCTGTGGTATCCGGCCGCATATCCGGCCGGCCCACCGGCACCATGGCTGGCCTCGGCCGAGGCAGGGCCCGTCGGCCGGGACCTCGCCGAGACGGTCAGCGGCGTCCAGCGGGACCTGCCCGGCCTGGCGGCGGTCCGCACCCACGCGCACACAGGCGCACCGATCGCCGCGCGGCGTGGCGGCTGGCCCGTGGTGCTGTTCTCACCTGGGTATGGCGCCGGGCGCAACTCCAGCGCGGCACTGGTGGAGGACCTCGCCAGCCGCGGCCACGTCGTGGTGACCGTCGATCACACCCACGACCCGATCGCTGTCGAGTTCCCCGGCGGCCGCGTCGAGCCCAACACGATCACGGCGTTGATCGCGCAGATCGAGGACACGGCCCAGTTCGACGCGTTCGCGGCGAAGATGGTCGCGGTCCGCTCCGCTGACCTGCGGTTCGTCCTGGACCGTCTGGCGACCCTCAACCACGGCGGCAATCCCGACGTCGAGCGGCGCCGTCTCCCGGCCGGGACCCGCGGCTCGTTGCGCCTCACGCACGTCGGTGCCGTGGGCCACTCGCTCGGCGGCGCCACCGCCGCCCAGGCGATGCACGACGACCGTCGGATCCGCGCGGGAGTCAATCTCGACGGCGCCTTCTACGGTACAGATGCCGCAGCGGGACTCGACCGGCCGTTTCTGCTGTTCGCGGCAGGTGACACCGACCGCGGCAACACGCCGGGCTGGGGTGTGTTCGCCGACCACCTGCGCGGCTGGCACCGCGAGCTGACGATGCCCGGCGCGCGGCACCTGTCGTTCCACGACTCGGTGCTGATGGTCCCGACGCTCGCGGGGCTGCCGGGCGCGCAGACCGGCGATGCCTACGGCACGATCGACGGGCCGCGGGTGGCCGCGGTCGTCAGGGCATACGTGGGCGCGTTCTTCGACCTGCACCTGCGCGGCTCCGGCGCCGACTGCGGGCTGCTCGACGCGGCGTCGCCGCGGTATCCGGAGATCGGGTTCGTGGCATGAGCGGGCGTTACCGCGGCGCGGTGCTGGAGGACTTCACCGATGCGGCCGTCGCCCGGCTCGTCGCCGCCGACCGGGCCGGGTTCTGGCGGACCTCGGAGCACGCCCCCGACGAGCTCGTGGACCGGCTCGCCGACAGGGTCGCCTTGTCCCCGCCGGTCGAGCCGTGGCGGCACCGGCCGCGCGCCGACCTCGACGCGGCGCGCGTGGAGCTGCTGCTCGGGGCCGACACGGACCGGTCGCTGGCGCGTCTGGGGCAGCTGGCGCGGTCGTCGGGCGCGGTTCGCCAGATGTGCGGGGCGCGGGGCGTGTGGGTGCCGGCGGACGGCCCGGCGAGGCGGCGCTACCTGCCGCAGGCACGGACGATCGTGACGGCCCGCACGGCGGATCCGCGGTTGGAGACGTTCGTCGATCCGGGAGCGGTGTTCGGGGATCCGCGCGGGCTGGGCTGCGCGCTGCCGCTCTCGGTGCCGCTGCTGGTGAGCGACGCACTGCTGCCGACGGCCGTGCGGGGCGGCGGGCATGCGTTCGTGATGAGCCTCTGCTCGGAGTGCGACGCCGACGAGGACGTGCGGGCCGGCTACGGCTGGGCGTCCGGGAGGTTCGACGAGGAGCGCGTCGAGTCGTGCCCCGGCTATCCACCCGACGGCTGTCCGGAGCCGCCGCGGTTGCGGCTCGCCCCGGCCGGCGAGCGCCGGTGGGACGACGTGGGGCGGCTCGGTGGGCGGCCCGCGTGGTCGCAGGCGTCTCCACAGTGGCCGGACTGCTGCGGCCGGCCGATGTGGTTCGTCGGGCAGCTGCAGACGGGCGAGTTTGGCGGCGTGGGAGGCGCGATCTACGGGTTCCGTTGCGAGTGCGGTCATGCGGCCCAGTCCCGCCAGATCACCTGAGTGCCGCGCGCCGGCCGGTCGCCGGCCGTGAAGCTGCGACCACGGTCGGGGCGCCGTGCCGGCCGCGCCGTGCCGCGAGGGAGTCGGCAGCGCCCGCGGCCAGGTGCCATGCCGACCAGGCCGCGACGGGATAGGCCCGCCACCGCAGCCGGAACGGGGATGAGCCTGCCACCGCGGGCCGCGACGGGGGTCGGCCTGCCACCGCAGTCGGAAGGGTGAGTCTGCCACCGCGGGCCGCGACGAGGGTGGCCTGCCACCGCGGGCCGCGACGAGGGTGGGCCTGCCACCGCCGGCCGCGACGGGGGTCGGCCTGCCACCGCGGTCGGAATGGGTGAGTCCGCCACCGCCGGCCGCGACGAGGGTAGGCCCGCCACCACGCCGGAAGGGGTGAGTCTGCCAGCGGGGGCCGGGACGGGGGGTGGCTTGCCACCGCGATCCAGACGCCAGACCTGGAGTCGCGACCGCGGGATGGCGTCATACCGGCCGGGGTCCGCGACAAGCTAACGGCCTGCCACCGCGATCCGGGCGCCAGACCTGGGGTCGCGACCGCGGGATGGCGTCATGCCGGCCGGGGTCCGCGACAAGCTAACGGCCTGCCACCGCGATCCAGACGCCAGACCTGGAGTCGCGACCGCGCGATGGCGTCATGCCGGCCAGGGCCCGCGACAAGCTAACGGCCTGCCACCGCGATCCAGACGCCAGACCTGGAGTCGCGACCGCGGGATGGCGTCATACCAGCCAGGGCCCGCGACGAGCAAACGGCCTGCTGCCGCGATCCGGGCGCCGCGCCAGACGGGGTCGCGACACGGGTCGGACTACGGTCGCGGCTCAGACGCCAGACCCGGGGCGCGACCGTGGCACAGGCGCCATACCGGCGCGGGCGTCACATGAGTTGGCCTGCCGCCACGATCCAGGCGGCGAACCCCGGGGCGCGGCCGTGGTCCGGCGAGGCCGTGGCAGGTGTTGGCCTGGCGCCGTGGTCCGGGCACCGCACCGGCCGGGCCGCGACATGAGTCGGGCTGGCGCCGTGGTTCGCCGCACCGGCGTGGTCCCCGAGTTCCGCCGCGAGGTCCCGGACCGCGACGTCCTGGTCGTCGAGCGCCGCACCGGTCAGGCCGCGGCACGGAGATGGTCTGGCGTCGCGGGGGCGAGGGGTGTGTCGACCGGGGCGCGGCCGGGGGGTGAAGCGTGGTCATCCAGGGGCGGTGGTGAGGCTTGGGCCTGCCCAGCCGCGTGTGGTGGCGTTCATGTCGGGACCTCCTCGGGTCGGGAACCGGTCGGAGGCAAGCATCGCGGCTGGGCGGGGGGTGGCGCATCGGGAATTCTGCCTAGGGACTGCGGCGGGGGCACCCATGTTCAGTCCTGGAGGGTGCCGGCGAGCAGGCCCCGCATGAAGAAGCGGCCGAGCAGGACGTAGAGGGCGAGTGTGGGCAGGCTCACGAGCAGGGCGCCGGCCATCGCCTGGCCGAAGGGGACGGACTGGCCGCCAGCGATGTTGTTGAGGGCGATCGTCACCGGCCAGGAGTCGCGGCTGGTCATCATGGCGCCGAACATGAAGTCGTTCCAGGAGGAGGTGAACTGCCAGATGATCGCGACGGCGAAGGCGGGTTTGGCGAGGGGGACGCCGATGTCGACGAAGCTGCGCAGGATGCCGGCGCCGTCGAGGCGGGCGGACTCGAGGAGCGTGTTGGACATGGCGACGAAGTGGTTGCGGAAGATGAGGGTGGTGATCGGCAGGCCGTAGATGATGTGGATGAGCATGAGGCCGGCGAGGCCGCCGGTCGGGTCGTTGCCGCCGCGGAGGCCGACCGCCGTCATGGTCTGCGAGACGGGGATGATGACGGCCTGGTAGGGCACGAAGATGCCGAACAGGATCAGCGGGAAGACGACGTTGGCGAAGGGGAAGCGGATCTTCGACAGGACGAAACCGTTGGCGCAGCCGAGGAGGGCGGAGAGGAGGCTGGCGGGGATGGCGAGGGAGAGGCTGTTGCGGAAGCCGGAGGCGAGCTTGGGCCAGACGAGGCCGAAGTTGTCGAGCGACAGGCTCGTCGGCAGCTCCCAGATCCGCGTCGCCGACACGTCGACGGGGTCCTTGAAGGACGTGACCACCAGGACGTAGACGGGGAGCAGGAAGAAGCACGCGAGGGCCCACAGCACGACGTACCGCACGACGCTGCGGCTGCCGGCGGCGGCCTTCGACGTGGCGGGCGGGATCGGGTCGGAGACCACGTGCCGGGGCACCGTGGCGGTGGCGCGGACCATGCGGACTACCCCCGTTCCAAAGGCAGGACGAAAAGCGGGACAAGAGGCGGGACCAGGAGCGGGACGACGTGCCCCAGAGCGGTGGTTGGCATGGAAGTCACCGCCGTTCCGTGCGGAGGGCGTACCAGACGTAGGGGCCGACCACGAGGGTGACGCCGACGAGGAGGACGGTGGCGATGGTGGCGCCGCGGTCGTAGAAGCCGCCGTCGAAGGTGGTGAACCACATGTAGAGCGACGGGGTGTCGATGCGGAGGTTGCCCTGGTCGAGGGCGTACAGCAGGTCGAAGGTCTTCAGCGAGATGTGGACCATGATGAGCAGGGCGCTGAAGGTGACGGGGCGCAGCGCGGGGCGGACGACGTGCCAGAAGACCTGGGTCTCGCTGGCGCCGTCGAGGCGGGCGGACTCGCGGAGGGCCTCGGGGACGCCGCGCATGCCGGCCAGGAAGAGGGCCATGACGTAGCCGGAGAGGGCCCAGCCGGCGGGAAGGGCGACGGCCGCGATGGCCCAGACGGAGTCGGACTTGTGCCAGTCGCTGCGCAGGAAGTCGAGGCCGATGACGGTGAAGAGCTTGTTGAGGCCGGCCGTGTCGCCGCCGGAGCCGTTGTCGAGCAGCCAGCGCCAGACGATGGCGGTGGCGATGAAGGAGATGGCCATCGGGAAGAGGAAGACGCCGCGGAGGAAGCCTTCGCCGCGCACGCCCTTGTCCAGGAGCATGGCCATGAGGAAGCCGAGCAGCAGCGAGCCGCCGACGAAGACGACGGTGAAGACGACGAGGTTGCGCACGTCGGCGTGCCAGCGCTCGTCGCGCAGCAGGCGTGAGTAGTTGGACAGGCCGACGAAGTGGTAGGAGGGCGAGAGGCCGCGCCAGTTGGTGAAGGAGACGCGGACGTTCCAGCCCAGGAAGCCGTAGACGAAGACGCCGATGAGGATCAGGGACGGCGAGACGAGGAGCAGCCCGGCCAGCCACGCGGGGCCGCGGTGCTTACGGCGGCGGATCGGCGGCGGGACGAAGGGGACGTGCGGCGGGGCGTTGGAGTGCCGCGGCACGTGGACGGGGGCGGTCATCGCGTCTCCTGGAACTGCTGCTGCACGGTGCTGGCGAACTTGCCGAGGTCGCCGTGCTGGACGAACAGGCCGAGCGCCGAGTCGATCTCCGCGTTGTAGGCGTTGTTGGCCACGACGCCGTGGGCGAGGGAGCCGACGATGCGGGTCTTCGGGTCGCGCCACTGTTGCAGGGTCCAGCCGAGGTAGCCCTTGTAGAGGTCGGCCGAGGCGTCGGTGCGGGCGGGGATGGAGCCCTTGAGGGGGTTGAACAGGTTCTGCCCGTCGGCGGAGCCGCACTCGATGAGCCACTTGCGTGACAACGAAGGGCTGCGCACACCGGTGGGGAGGGTGAAGGAGTCGGAGAGGAAGTCGTAGACGCCTTCGGTGCCGGGCGAGGTGGCCACGTCGTAGCCGTCGCGCCACTGCAGCTTCTTCGACTGCTCCAGGTAGGAGGAGCTCCAGTCCCCCATGACGGCGTAGACGGCGGAGCCTTCGATGACCCTGTCGAGCTGCGGCTGCCACTCGCCGGCCGCGGAGCGGACGTCGGAGTTGGCGAGGACCTTGCCGAACATGTCGAGCGCCGACGTGACCTGGGGCGAGGTCCACCTGAGGTCGCCGGAGAAGAGCCGCTCGTAGGAGTCGGCGCCGAGCTCGCCGAGCAGGACGGTCTCCATGAGGTGCTTCTGGGTCCACTCGGGACCGACCGCGAGCGGCACCTTGCCCTTGCCCTTGATGACGGCGGCCTGGGTCAGGAAGTCCGACCACGTCTTCGGCGGACCCGCCAGGCCGAGCTCGCGAAGGACGCGCGGGTTGAACCAGATGAGGTTCGCGCGGTGGATGTTGACCGGGACGGCGTAGATCTTGCCGTCGATGGTCAGGTTGTCCAGCAGGCCCTTCGGGAAGACCTTCCGCCAGCCCTGCTCCTCGTACAACGTTGTCAGGTCCTGGACCTTGCCGGACCGGACGTCGTCGAGCAGTTCCAGCCCGGCGTGGCGCTGGTAGGAGTCGGGCGGGTCGTTGGCGAGCAGCCGGCTGGCCAGAATCGCCTTGGCGTTGGAGCCGGCACCGCCGGAGACGGCGGCGTTGACGAAGCGGATGCCGGGGTTGGAGGCCTCGAAGGCCTCGGCCATCGCGGCCAGGCCCTCCTCCTCACCGGGTCCGGTCCACCATGAGTAGACCTCGAGCTGGTCGTCGCTCGCACCGCCGACGGTGAACATCGACAGTGACGCGAGCAGCGACACGACGAGCAGCGAGATGATGGCCAGGCGGCCCTTCCACACGTCGAACCTCCCGTGGCCTCGCTGGCGGGCGAATCCGGGTCACTCATGTCGTCGAGTGAACCTAGTGCTCACGGAAGTCGTTTGGTGATGAACGTCCGGTTCGATCAACTGCGTCATCCGGGGGATAACCCAGGACGCACGGATGACTTATATCACAACCCAAAGTATGGTTCGATCCGCCGAATAGCCCGAGGTCAGACCATGACCTCGGGCTATTCGTGCCAGGTGGCGAACAGCAGTGGGCTAAAGGCTGTATGCCTCCACTTCGGACAGTTGGCCGGCGGGCCAGCCGCTGTTCGCGGTGATGGTGATCCGCAGGTACCGCACGTTCCCCGCCGGGAAGGAGAGGATCGCGGTGTTTCCGGTCGCCGGGTCGAAGGAGACGACCGCCGAGCCGCGGAGGATCGCGCCGGTCGCGCCGTCGGTGATCGTCACCGTCTGGGTGCGGGCCGCCCACGCCGTCGACGGGGGCAGGCGCAGCGTGACCTTGCCGACGGACACGGACGAGCCGAGGTCGACCTGGATCCACTGCGGGAAGGCGTTGTTGACGCTCTCCCAGTAGGTGTTGGCGTTGCCGTCGACGGCGTTGGCGGAGCCGTACGCCTGGGTGTTGGACGACTGCGTGGTCGGCCGGCCCAGCGCCAGGTTCTGCCCGCTCGCGGAGGCGCCCTGCCCGGACAGGACCACGCTCAGCGTGGCCGTGCCGTAGGTGACGGTCAGCGAGCCGGTCCGGGTGCCGGTCGCGGTGGGCCGGAAGGTGACGTTGACGGTGCAGCTCGCCCCGGCCGCGATCGACGTGCCGCAGCCGCTCGCGATCGTGTAGTCGCCGGCGACGGTGATCGAGGCGATGGACGCCGCGGCGGTGCCGGTGTTGCTGATCGTCACGGCCTGCGCCCCGCTGAACGAGCCGACGGTCGTGGCGGCGAAGCTGAGCGACGCGGGGTTCGCGGTCAGCGTCGCCGTGCCCACCGACACGCCCTTGCCGGACAGCGCCACCGAGGCCGACGAGCCACCGTACGCGACGGTCAGCGAACCGGTCCGGTTGCCGGCCGCGGCCGGGTGGAAGGTGACGGTGACCGTGCAGTTGGCGCCGGCGGCGATGACCGTGCCGCACGTGGTCGTCCGGGTGAAGTCGCCGGTGGCGGTGATCCCGGAGACCGTCGCCGGGCCGGTGCCGGTGTTGGTGACCAGCACCGTCTGCCAGTCGCTGTTGTCGTTGACCGTGGTGTCCTCGAACGACAGCGACGTCGGGCTGAGCGTCAGTGCGGGGGTCCCGCCGCCGGATCCGTACACCTCCAGGCTCGACACCTGCCCGGCCGGCCAGCCGGTGTTCCCGGTGATCTGCAGCCGCAGGTAGCGCACCGAGGCCGTGACCGGAATGTCCGCCATATTCCCAGAAGCGGGGTCGAACACCACGTCAGCCGCGGGCCGGAGGATCGCACCGGTGGCGCCGTCGAGGACCGCGACCGTCTGCCGCCGGGCAGCCCACGCGGCGGCGGGCGGAAGACGAAGCGTCACCTTCCCGACCGTCGCGGTGGTGCCGAGGTCGACCTGGATCCACTGCGGGAACGCGTTGTTGGCGCTCTCCCAGTACGAGTTGACGTCGCCGTCGACCGCGTTGGTCGCCGGGTAGCCGCCCTGCGCGCTCGACGAGGTCACCGGCTTGCCCAGCGCCAGGTTCGTGGTGCCGGCGGTGACGCCGGTGCCGGTGAGCTGCACGAGGACCGCGCCCTGCCCGTCGTCGCCGGTGATCGAGTACACCGCCGACTGCGGCCCGGCCGACGACGGCGTGAACGTCACCGTCTGGTGGATGATGTCGCCGGGCGACAGCTGCTGCCCCTCCGACACGGGCGTGGTGGTGTTGAACGCGCCGACCGGCGGCGCCGCCTTGGTCAGGGTCAGCGTGATGTTGCCGGTGTTCGCGATGTCGAAGACCGCGGTCGCTGTCTGCCCGACCGGCACCTGACCGAACTGGACCGGGTTGGGGGTGATCGTCAGCTGCGGCGCGCCGGTGACGGCGGTGCCGGTGACCGGGACGGTGACGGAGCCGGCGCTGCTGGTGACGATGAACGTGCTGCTCGCCGTGCCGGCCGCGGTCGGCGCGTACCGGACGGAGACCGACACGGAGGCGCCCGCGGCGAGGGTCGTGCCGGTGGCGGGGACGCCGGTGGCGGTGAACGGCGCGGCCGGCGGCGTGAAGCCGGTGATCGTCACCGCGGACGTGCCGGTGTTGGTCACGCTGACGCCGAGGGTCTTGTTGGCCCCGGTCGGCACGGTGCCGAACGACAGCGTCGACGGGGTGGCGCCGAGCCCGGGCCTGGTGCCGATGCCGTGCAGGTCGAACGGCACGGTGCCGGCGTTGGTGGTGAAGGTCAGGCTGCCGGTGGCGCCGCCGGTCGCGGACGGTGTGAAGCGCACCGGCACCGACAGCGTCTGCCCGGTCGTGAGGTTCACCGGCAGGGCGGGCGGCGTGGCGGCGAACGGCGCGGCGGTCGAGATCGCGGTGATCGAGACGGCGCGGGTCGCGGTGACGGTGACGGTCGCGTTGGCGGTGCTGCCGACCGCGACGCTGCCGAAGTCGGTGGGCCCGCTGGTCAGCGCCGCCGTGGTCGGCCGGCCGAAGCCGATGACGTGCCCGTCGCGGGTGCCGACGAAGACCCGCCCGCCGTCGGTCGCCGGGGTGACGAACTTGGTCGCGACCCCGATCGGCGCGCTGTAGCGCAGGTTGAGCCGGCCGTTGACCGGCAGCGCGTCGTAGGCGCGCAGCTGGCCGTTGGCGCCGCTGGACCCGTCGCTGTAGACGGCCCACACGATGGCGCTTCCGGAGGTGGTACCGGTGGACGTCACGACCGGTGAGCCCGAGGTGTACCCGAAGGTCGACGCGCTGGTCCCGGCGGAGGTGAGCACGGGCAGGCCGGCGCCGTTGACCCCGTACTTGAACGCGCGCAGGAAGCCCTGGTTCTCGACCTGGTACACGTAGCCGCCGTCGCCGCCCCAGAACGCGGGGTGCCCCCAGACGCCGTTGTACGGCCCGGCCGGCGGGCCGACGGACGCGTCGCCGCCACCCGGCCCCTGCGCGTTGCCGCCCAGGTTGTCGCGGTCCAGCAGGTACACGCGGCCGTCCTTGCCGGTCTGCACCAGCAGCTTGGGGTGGGCGGCGGTGCCGAAGCCGGCGGGCAGCGCCATCGGGCCGCCGGAGCCGAAGTCGGTGTCGTCCTGGTCGAGGCGGCTGTTGTTGAACGGGCTGAAGAAGTCCTTCGCGGTGAGGGAGCCGTCGCCGTTGACCTGCAGCCGGATGATCGACTCGGCGAGGGTGCCGGGCGGGCTGGTGCCGGGGCCGGGCGCGGGCGAGACGCCGTTGCCGGTGGAGACGATGATCCGGCCGGGGCCGTCGGAGACGAGGCCGCCGCCGGACTGCCAGATGCCGGCCATGCCGTTGCTGCGGCCCGCCTCGGTGGACCACAGCGTCGTCATCTGCGGCGTCGTGGTGCGCACGCCCGCGACGTAGCCGACGTACGGGCCGTAGTCGCAGTGGCTGGCGAACCCGGCGTAGACGACGCCGTCGAGCAGCAGCAGGCCGGGGCGCTGCGCGGCGGTCTTCGGGTTGAACGTGTTGCCCGGGTCGTTGGTCGGCGAGCCCTGGATCGTCACCGGCCAGCCGGCCCGCTCGACGCCGGTCGCGGGGTTGACCGAGTGCAGGTAGAAGTGCGGGTGGTCGGCGTCGGGGCCGTCGTTGACCTTCGCCATGAAGAACACGGCGTTGGTCGCCGGGTCGTAGACGGGCGTGCTCGTGATGCCGATGTTGGGCACCAGGTCGCCGCAGCCGATCGCCGACGCGGGCCACGCCGGCCCGACGCTGCGCGACCAGTTCACGGCGCCGGTCGCCGGGTTGAGCCCGTAGACCCAGTTGTTCTCCGTGACGGTGATCAGGGTGCCACCGGCGACGATCGGCTGCGCGTACACCTGACCGTTGACGGTCGCCGAGAACAGCTGCCCGAAGTCGGAGGCGGACACGGCCGACGGCGCCAGGCCGGGCTCGTTGCTGTCCCAGCCGGTGCGCAGGTTGTCGACCGAGACGGTGGTGATGTCGGCGTTGGACGGTTGGGGCGCGATGACCACCAGTGCGGACAGCGTCAGCGCTGCCGGCAGGAGGCGGATGAGGGCACGACGCATGACACGCTCCTGGCGGGGAACGGCAACGATGAAGGATCGAACCGTAACTTGGTCGATCCTTCACCGCAAGATGCTGACTGCCCTATGAAATTTTGCGACACCCCTATGTCAACGTCGGAACTGCCGCGCGACCGGCCAAAGTGCCGGTCGACCAGGATTCAGCGGGGGCCGTAGCGCTCGGCGGCGCGGGCCTTCGCCTTCGCGGCCTCGATCTTGCGGTCGCGCGGCGGCGAATTGGTGACGAGCTGGCCGAGCAGTTCGCGGGTCGCGGCCGTGACGGCGGCGACGGCGGCGTCGAACGCGGCCTGGTTCGCCTGCGAGGGCCGGGTCATGCCGGCGACCTTGCGCACGTACTGGATGGCGGCGGCCTCGATCTCGTCCTCGGTCGCCGGCGGCTCGAAGTTGTTCAGTACCCGGATGTTCCTGCACATGCCTCCACCATGCCAGGTCGCGCGGCGGCCGTCAGACCCGCCAGGGTCGCGGCGACGTCCGGCGGCGCGGGCATGGCGGCGATCTCGTCGCGGATCCGCCCGGCGCGGCGGGTGACGGCGGAGTCGGCGAGCAGCGCCCGGACGGCGGCGCGGACCGCGGCCGGGGACCGGTCGGCGAAGGCGACGGTGCGCGCGACCCCGGCGGCCGTCAGCCGGTCGGCGATGCTGAACTGGTCGCACATCTGCGGCAGTACCAGCTGCGGACGGCCCGCACCGAGCGCGGCCATCGAGCTGCCCGAGCCGCCGTGGTGCACGAACAGGTCGCAGGTCGGCAGCAGCACGTGGTGCGGCAGCCAGCCGGCGCGGCGGGCGTTGGCCGGCAGGTCCTCGATGCCGTGCACGCCGGCGCCGCTGACGACGACCTCGACGTCGAGGTCCCGCATGCCTTCGACGGCGGCGGTGAGCCCGTCGACGCCCTCCGGGATCGGCACGGTGCCCATCGAGACGCAGACCCGGGGGCGCACGCGCGGCGCGAAGAGCCACTCCGGCAGCGTGCTGGCGCTGTTGTACGGGATGTACCGCATCGGCAGCCGTACACCGGGATCCGCCGACGACGGGCCCAGCGACGGCGGGCAGGTGTCCACGGTCGCCAGGGGTGCGTCGGTCGGCTTGGCCACGCCGAGGGTGTCGGCGAGGCGCAGCAGCGGGTCGGCGATGTCGGCGAGCGCGGCGCGGTGGACCGCGTCGGGGACGGGCAACCCCCAGTGGTGCAGCACCCACGGGATGCTCAGCAGCGTGGCGGCGAGGGGCGCGGCGTATTCGACGGGCTCGGTGACGATGAGGTCGGGCCGCCACGCGCGGGCGAGGGCGACGACGTCGGGGCCGGTGCGTTCGGCGATGGCGGCGAAGACGGCGAGGTCGAGGGTGTCGTTGCCGCCGAGGCGCAGGTGCGGCGGCCACAGCTCGAAGAACGACGCGTCGCCGCCGACGACGACGTGGCTGAGCCCGGCCCGGCGGATCTGCTGGCCCATCGACTGGGGCGCGGCGACGAGGACGTCGTGGCCGCGCAGGTGCATCGCCCACGCCAGGGGCGCCAGCGCGTACAGGTGCCCCGGCGCCGGGTTGATGGTGAACAGCACCCGCATCAGCATGCCTCTCGGTTCACGACGGGGAGATCTTCGATGCCGCGCAGCATCGTGCCGGGCGCACGGAAGCGCGGCGGGCCGGCCAGGCGCAGGCCCGGGAAGCGGCGCAGCAGCATCGGGAACAGCACCCGGGCGTGCGTGCGGGCGAGGGCCGAGCCGGGGCAGTAGTGCCGTCCGGTCCCGAACGACAGCGGCGGCCGGGCGGTGCGCCGGGTGATGTCGAACGCGTCGGGGTCCGCGGTGTACGAGGGGTCGCGGTTGGCCGCCCCGAGGATGCCGAGCAGCGCCGTGCCGGGCGGGACGGGCACGCCGCCGAACTCGCACGGCTCGGTCGCGATCCGCACCGCCACCTGCACCGGCGGGTCGAAGCGCAGGATCTCCTCGACGGCCCGGTCGGCGAGCGCCGGGTCGTCGCGCAGCGCCGCCGCCTGCGCGGGGTGCTCCAGCAGCAGCCGCGCGCCGAGCGTGATGAGGCTCGCCGGGGAGTCGTAGGCGGCGCCGTAGAGCAGGGCGAGGTCGCCCTGGTACTGCTCGCCGCCGCCCGGCCGGTGCTCGCGAACCAGTCCGAGAAGCCCTTGCTCGTGGACCGGCGCGGCAAGCCCTTGCTCGTGGGCCGGCCCGAGGAACCCGTCGCCGGCGAGCGACGACAGGGTGTCGATGATCGTGTCGCCGGCCGCGGCCATCGCCGCGCGCTGCCGGGGCGTCATGAACGGCTCGAACGCGGCGCTCCCCGCGCGGGCGGCGGCCCCGAGGCGCAGCGCGTCGGCGTCCGGTATGCCCAGCAGCCGCCCCGTGACCAGCGAGGCGAACGGCACCGCGACCGCGTCGGCGAGGTTGACCGTCGCCCCGCCCGCCAACCGTGCGGCGAAGTCGTCCAGTACCGACGCGGCGACGGCGACGACGTCGGCCTGCTGCACGGGGCAGCGGCTCGGGGTGAGCCGCCGGGCGAGGGCGGTGCGCAGCGGCAGGTGCGCGGGGCCTTCCCGCCAGCCGAACGACTGGTAGAGGCAGCGGACCAGCCGGTGCTCGCGCCAGGTGGGGGTGAGCAGCTCGGGCGCCTCGCCGGCGCTGACGAACGCGGCGTCCTGCAGGAGGCGGGCGCAGTCGGCGTACCGGGTGAGCACCACCGCCTCCGTCTTGCCGGGCAGCTGCACGGGCAGGACCGGGGCGACCCGGCGCAGCCGCTCGTAGGCCGGGTAGGGGTCGGGGTGCGCGGACGGGCGGACCAGGTCCACGAACGTCCGCAGGGCGCGCCGCCGGTCGGTCCCGGCCCAGAACCGCAGCAGCGCCTCGGCGGTGACGCCGGGCCGCTCGAGGTTGGGGCTGTGCGAGGCGCCGTCGATGACCGCGAGGGTCGCGCCGGCCCGTTCGGCGTAGCCGGCGAACTCGGCCGCCGACCACAGCTTCCGGTCCCGGTGCCCGTGCATGACCAGCAGCGACAGCCGGGTGGCGCGCAGCTCGCCGGCGCGGTCGGACTCCCCCGCCAGGGCGGCGAGGGCGCCGCGGACGAACGCGGGGCGCATCAGCCGCAGCCGGGTCCGCCAGAACTCGCGCCGGGCGACGTCGTCCTCGGGGATCAGCCGCCGCACGACCGGCCACATGACGGCGTTGCCCTCCAGCGACAGCGTGTGGTCGAAGCCGCCGAGGATCTTGCGGTGCTTCGGGCCGTCCATGCCGGGGCCGCTGCCGATGAACGCGGCGGAGCCGAGCCGGCTCGGCTGGGCGAGCGCGGCGGCGCGGACCACGAACCCGCCGTAGGAGTGCCCGACGACGTGCGGCGGGTCGGCGCCGGCGACGGCGTCCAGGACGGCGATCAGGTCCTCGGCGTGCCGGCGGATGCTGTGGTCGTCGGTGCGGTCGTCCGCGCGGTCGGCACTGTAGTGGCCGCGGTAGTCGTACGCGTAGGCGCGGTAGCCGGCGGCGGCCAGGGCCGGCAGCAGCGGGAGGAAGTCCTCCTTGGAGCCGATCAGGCCCGGGCACAGGACGACGGGGACGCCGGTGTCGGCGGCCGGCGGCGGCAGCGCGCGCAGCGCCGACACGGCACCCCGGGCGGTCTCCAGCACAGCGTCACATACCGTGGTCACCGCATCACGGTACGGCACCTTTCGGACATAACCGGCATTACACGCCGATGAGCGTCCAGGCGCGGGACCCGCCGCGGACCCCCGCCTGATTGGCGACCAGCCGCACGTCGTCCGGCATCGCCACGACGAGGCGCTCGGCGTTGCCGCCGCCGAGGTACAGCCGGTCCCAGCGGAACACCGGACGCAGCCCGTCGACGATCCGCAGCACCCGCCGCGACCACCGCCGGTCGCCGAGCCGCCGGCGCTCCAGCTCGCCGAGGAAGTCGTCGTAGGTGCGGCCCCCCGAGTACGGCGCGTGCGACAGCTCCAGGTGCGGCGCCAGCCGCCCCTCGTCGAACAGCGCGCTGCCGAGCCCGGTGCCGAGCGTGAGCACCAGCTCCAGGCCGCGCCCCTCGACGAGCGCCGCGCCGTGCACCTCGGCGTCGTTGAGGACCAGGACCGGCCGGGCGAAGGCGCGCCCGAGCTCGGCCCGCGCGTCGAACCCCTTCCACAGCGCGAACAGCTCCGGGTCGACCGGGGTGTGCGGGCCGGCCTCGTTGACGTAGTGCGGGGTGGCGACGACGACCCCGTGCCGGATCATCCCCGGCAGCCCGACGGTGACCCGGTCCGCCGCCGGCAGGCCCTCCGCGATGCCGAGCAGCACCTCGACGAGGCGGGCGGGCGGCAGCGGGTACGGCGTCGGCACCCGCACCGGCTCGCAGCACAGCGTGTCGGTGTCGTCGACCACGGCGGCCTTGAGCCCACCGCCCCCGCAGTCGATCGTCAGCGTCGTCACCATCCCAGGATTCTGCCTCGGCGCACCCGGGCCGCCGCGACGCGACAGGACACTACACAGACTTCGCAGAGTTTATGGCGACACGGCTCCCGCGTCGTCACGTCGATCGTCTGATGCCGCGCCCGCCCCGGGTGACGGCCGGGTGAAAGCGGCCCTCGACGCCGGCGGTGCGGTTTAGCTTCGACGGCATGACCGCCACGAAGATCATGCTGGACGAGGGCGAGATGCCTCGTCGCTGGTACAACCTCATGGCCGACCTGCCGGCGCCGCCCCCGCCGGTCCTGCACCCCGGCACGCTGGAGCCGGTCGGCCCGCAGGACCTGGCGCCGCTGTTCCCCATGGCGCTGATCGAGCAGGAGGTCACCCAGGAGCGGTACGTCGACATCCCCGACGACGTGCTGGAGGTGTACCGCCTCTGGCGCCCGTCGCCGCTGTTCCGCGCGCACCGCCTGGAGAAGGCGCTCGGCACGCCGGCCCGGATCTACTACAAGTACGAGGGCGTGTCGCCGGCCGGCTCGCACAAGCCGAACACCGCCGTCCCGCAGGCGTACTACAACGCGGCCGCGGGCATCCGCCGGCTCACCACCGAGACCGGCGCCGGCCAGTGGGGCACGGCGCTGGCGTTCGCGGGCGCGCAGTTCGGCCTCGACGTGGAGATCTGGCAGGTGCGCGCGTCGTACGACCAGAAGCCCTACCGCAAGATGATGATCGAGACCTTCGGCGGCACGATCCACCCGTCCCCCTCGGACCGCACCGAGGCGGGCCGCCGCGTCCTCGCCGCCGACCCCGGCTCGCCCGGCTCCCTCGGCATCGCGATCAGCGAGGCCGTCGAGGTCGCCGCCGCCCGCCCCGACACCAACTACGCCCTCGGCAGCGTCCTCAACCACGTGCTCCTGCACCAGACGATCATCGGCGAGGAGGCGCTGCTCCAATTGGCGAAGGTCGGTGCCACGCCGGACGTCATCGTCGGGTGTACCGGCGGCGGCTCCAACTTCGCCGGCCTCGCCTTCCCGTTCCTGCGCGAGAAGCTGGCCGGCCGGATGGCCCCCGTCATCCGCGCCGTCGAACCCGCCGCGTGCCCGTCGCTGACGAAGGGCGTCTACGCCTACGACTTCGGCGACACCGCCGGCATGACGCCGCTGATGAAGATGCACACCCTCGGCCACGACTTCATCCCCGACCCGATCCACGCCGGCGGCCTGCGGTACCACGGCATGGCGCCGCTCATCTCGCACGTCTACGACCTCGGCCTCATCGAAGCCGCCAGCTTGACCCAGCGCGAGTGCTTCGAGGCGGGGGTGCGCTTCGCCCGCACCGAGGGCGTCATCCCCGCCCCGGAGCCGACCCACGCCCTGGCCGCCTGCATCGAGGAGGCGCTGCGCTGCAAGGAGTCCGGCGAGGAGAAGGTCATCCTGACCGCCCTGTGCGGCCACGGCCACCTCGACCTCCCCGCCTACGGCCGCTACCTCGCCGGCGACATGGTCGACAAGGAGCTCTCCGACGACGCGGTCGCCGCCGCCGTGGCGCAACTGCCGAAGGTGCCGGCCTGACGGCGCGAGCCTGACCGTGCCCGCCTGACGGGTCAAAGCCGCTCGAAGTCGCCGAGGCCGCCGCGGTACGACTTCCGCGGCGGCCGGGCGTATTCGCCGCGCTTCGACGTGCGCAGCCCCAGTGTCACGAGGCTCTGCACCAGCAGGGTCGCGGCGGCCACCCCGTCCACGACGGGGACGCCGATGCGCCTGCTGACGGTCGCGGGCAGGTCGGCCATGCCCGCGCAGCCCAGCACGATCACGTCGGAGCCGTCACGGGTCAGGGCGGTGCGGGCCAGCGCGACGACCCGGTCGGCGACCGCCGGGTCCCGGTCGAGCTCCAGGACCGGGATGTCGCAGGCGTGCACGCCGCGGCAGGTGCCGGGGGCGACGTAACGGGCGGCGAGGTCCCAGGCCCGCCCCCGGGTCCGGTCCAGGGTGGTGACGACGCTGAAGCCGCGGCCGAGCAGGACGGCGGCGTGCATGGCGGCCTCGGCGATCCCGACGACCGGCCCGTCGGCGACCTCCCGGGCCGCGTCGAGGCCGGGGTCGCCGAAGCAGGCGATGACGTAGCCGTCGGCGGGATGGTCGCGGATCGCGGCGAGGATGCCGGGGACACTGAGCGCCTCGTCGTAGTGGCTCTCGATGGAGGCCGGGCCCATGCCCGACGTGACCGCCTCGACGCTGGTGCCCGGGCCGGCGGCGGCCCGGGCACTCAGCTCGATCTTCGCGGTCATCTCCGCCGTCGTGTTCGGGTTGACGACCGTGACGCGCATCGCGGTCAGGCGGCCTTGCGCTTGCTCAGGCCGAGATGGACGGCGAAGCCCAGGGCCATGCCGATGAACCAGCTGTACTGCGCAGTGGTGTGCATGCCGGGGCCGTCCGTCCACAGCACCGGCACGACCGCGACGAGCGCGCCGACGGCGGTCGCGACGATCGCCGGCGGGTTGTACCCCTTGGCGTAGAAGTACGTGCCGTCCGGCGACATGGTGAACATGTCGTCGACGGACACCACCTGCCTGCGCACCAGGTAGTAGTCGGCGATGAGGACCCCGAAGAGCGGGCCGATCGCGGCGCCGAGGACCTCGAGGGTGTAGTGGATGACGTCGGGATTGTTGTACAGGTTCCACGGCGTGATGAGCACCGACCCGACCGCGGCGATCATGCCGCCCATCCGCCAGCTGATGCGTTGCGGGCTGACGTTGGAGAAGTCGAACGCCGGGGAGATGAAGTTCGCGACGATGTTGATGCCGATGGTGGCGATCGTGAACGTGAGTGCGCCGAGCACGATCGCGAACGTGCTGTCGATGCGGGCCACCGTCTGCACCGGGTCGGTGATCAGCTCACCGAAGATCGGGATGGTCAGCGACGAGGTGACGACGACGAGGATCGAGAAGGCGAGGAAGTTCACCGGCAGGCCGAGCAGGTTGCCGCGCTTCACCGCGCCGAACGAACGGCCGTAGCGGGAGAAGTCGCCGAAGTTGAGCATCGGGCCGGAGAAGTAGGACACGACCAGCGCGATCGCGCCGAGCATGACCGGCACCGCGTCGAGGCCGGTGTACTCGACCTCGCCGAGGTTCAGGTCGATCTCGCCCCAGCCGGCCTTCATGATGAGGTAGCCGGCGAGGACGATCATCACGACGTACACCGCCGGGCCGCAGAAGTCGATGAACCGGCGGATCGCCTCCATGCCGGTCCAGAACACCGCCGCCTGCAGCACCCACAGCAGCGCGTAGGAGCACCAGCCGAGCAGCGGCAGCCCGAGGAAGCCCCACTGGTCGACGTCCGCGTAGGGCGCCAGGCCGGGGAACAGCTTCAGCACCACCACGTCGAGCGCGGCCGACGCGAGGTAGGTCTGGATGCCGTACCAGGCGACCGCGATGCCGCCGCGGATGATCGCCGGCACGTTGGCGCCCAGCACCCCGAACGCGACCCGGTTGATCACCGGGTAGGGCACGCCGGTGACCTGGCTCGGCTTGGCGACCAGGTTGCAGAAGAAGTAGACGATCGTGATGCCGACGACCAGCGAGACGAGGACCTGCCAGCTGGACAGGCCGAGCGCGAAGAGGCTGCCGGCGTCCCCGGTGACAACGGTCTCGCCCCGGGCACGGGCAGGATGCCGCCGCCGTTGAGGCCGGTCACGATGCGGAACTGCGCGTCGGCGAGCGGCGTGACGTTCGCCTCGATGCGGGCCCGGAAGTTGTAGTGCCGC
>NZ_JBFAJA010000129.1:0-30200 GCF_040654975.1 Dactylosporangium sp. NPDC050588
ACACCATGGCCGATGATCCGGGTTCGTGGCGAACGGTCCACGATCCCCTCAAGATGCGCTTCTAATCAACCTTGACTAGACGTTTCCTCCTCGTGTACTTTGGCCAAGTAATCAAACTTGACTAGCCTCAACCAATCCGTTCGCAACATCGAGAGAAGGAATCGAACCCATGGGAAAGCTCGCGATCGAGACGAGAGGGTTGAGCGGAGGTGGGCGCGTGTCGGCGACGAAGCTCCTGGTGCTCGGTATCGTGCACCTCTCCGGCGGCGCGCATGGCTACCAGGTGCGGTCCGAACTGCAGAGCTGGGGTGCGGAGAGTTGGGCCAAGATCAAGCCCGGCTCGATTTATCACGCGCTGAAGAAGGCGGCGGCTGATGGCCTCCTCACCGAACACGCCGAGCCGGGCAACTCTGGGCCGGAGCGCGTTCTGTACCGCGCGACAACTCGGGGACGTGACGAGATGGTCGAACTGGTCCGCGACGGTCTGCGGCGCACCCACGACCCGGACATGCTCAACGCGTCCATCGCCATGTTGCCCATGCTGACCAGGACAGATGCCATCGCGCACATTAACGAGCGGGTCGCGCGCCTGGAAGCGGAGCTCGTAGTGCAGGCCAAGTGGCGGGAGCACCCCAATCGGGACACCCCCGAGCACGTCCGCGATCAGGCCGAACTGTGGGCGGGACACGCACGCACCGAACTGGAGTGGGCGAAGAGCCTGAGCAAACGACTGTCTGAGGGCGCCTACACCATGGCCGATGATCCGGGTTCGTGGCGAACGGTCCACGATCCCCTCAAGATGCGCTTCTAATCAACCTTGACTAGACGTTTCCTCCTCGTGCACTCTGGCCAAGTAGTCAAACTTGACTAGCTCAACCAATCCGTTCGCAACACCGAGAGAAGGACTCGAACCCATGGGAAAGCTCGCGATCGAGACGAGAGGGTTGAAGAAGAGCTTCGGCAAGACCCACGCGGTCGCCGGTGTGGATCTGGCCGTGAGCGCCGGTGGCGTGTACGGCGTGCTCGGTCCGAACGGGGCGGGCAAGACCACCACGATCCGCATGCTGGCCACGCTCCTGCGCCCCGACGCCGGAGAGGCGCAAGTGCTCGGCTACGACGTCGTGCGTGACGCCCAGGCGGTGCGGAGCAGGGTGGGCCTCACCGGGCAGTTCGCGTCGGTCGACGAGGACCTCACCGGGGTGGAGAACCTGTTGCTGCTCGCCAGGCTGCTCGGCTACTCACGCCGCCGAGGCAGGCAGCGGGCGACCGACCTGCTCGACGCGTTCGGTCTTGCCGAGGCGGCCGACCGGCAGGTGAAGAAGTACTCCGGCGGGATGCGCCGGCGCATCGACATCGCGGCGAGCCTGGTCCTCACCCCCGAACTGATCTTCCTCGACGAGCCCACGACCGGGCTCGACCCGCGCAGCAGGAACCAGGTCTGGGAAATCGTCAGGGGCATGGTCGCCGAGGGCGCCACCGTGTTGCTGACCACGCAGTACCTCGACGAGGCCGACCAGCTGGCCGACCGGATAGCGGTGATCGACCACGGGAAGGTGATCGCCGAGGGCTCGAGCGGCGAGCTCAAGGCATCGGTCGGCGCCGGCTCGCTGCACGTACGGCTACGTGCGCCCGAGCAGCGGGCCGAGGCCGAACGGGTCCTCGCCGGCGTCCTCGAGGTGCCGGCCGAGCCGTCCGCCGACCCGGCCGCGCTGTCCGCGCGGATCTCCGACCCCGAGCGGGTCGCCCGCGCCGAGCTGTCCCGCAGCGGCATCGACGTCACCGAGTTCGCGCTCGGTCAGCCGAGCCTGGACGAGGTGTTTCTCGCCCTGACCGGACACGCCGCCGAGGAGACACCCGAGGAGGATGCCGCATGAATGCCACGACCGCGGAGCAGGCGTCGGCGCCGGTCACCGAGGACGCGCTGCGCAGTGTGCTGTTGGCCGGTGAGCGGCCGTCTCGCCCCGGCCCGGTGCTCACCTCGTTGACATTCGGCTGGCGGGCGCTGCTGAAGATCAAACACGTGCCCGAGCAGCTCGTCGACGTGACCCTGTTCCCGATCATGTTCACGCTGATGTTCACCTACCTGTTCGGCGGCGCGCTCGCCGGGTCGACACAGGCGTACCTACAGTTCCTGCTGCCCGGCATCCTGCTGCAGGCGAACGTCATGATCACCATGAACACTGGTATTACGCTGAACACCGACATTCAGAAAGGCGTTTTCGACAGGTTCAGGTCGCTCCCGGTGTGGGGACCGTCCCCGCTGGTCGGCGCCCTGCTCGGCGATCTGGTGCGCTACTCGATCGGGTCGGCGATCGTCATCATGCTCGGCCTGGTCCTAGGGTTCCGGCCGGAGGGTGGCGCCGTCGGCGTGGTGCTGTCGGTCGCGCTGCTGCTGGTGTTCTCGTTCTGCCTGTCGTGGCTGTGGACGATGCTCAGCCTGATCCTGCGCACGCCGAACTCGGTGGCGGGGGTCAGCATGATGGTGATGTTCCCACTGACGTTCGTGAGCAACATCTTCGTGGACCCGAAGACGATGCCCGGATGGCTTCAGGCGGTCGTCGAGGTCAACCCGATCACCCACCTGGCGACCGTGGTACGCGGCCTGATGCACGGCTCGGTGCCCGCCGGAGAAATCGGCTGGGTGCTCGTCTCGTCCGTACTTCTCGTCGCGGTCTTCGGTCCCATCACCATGGTCCTCTACCGCAACAAGAAATAGATCCCGCTACCGCGAGCACTTGGTCGAAATCAACTCCGACAACCCGGCCCACTCGGCCAACGCCATCACCGGTACCAGGCCCGGACACGACAAGGAGAGCCGAATGAGCACCATCCCCAAGAACAACTCGGAAACCGTTGCGCACACGCCCGGGCGGGCGAGCAGCATCGGGGTCTGGATTCTGCAAGTCGTCCTGGCGGCGATAATCGCCGACGGCGGAATCTCGAAGCTCGCCAGCGACCCGGTCATGGTGGACATGTTCGCCGACATCGGGGCTGGCCAGTGGCTCCGGTACCTGGTCGGAGCGCTGGAGGTCGCGGGAGGGGTTGGACTTCTGATCCCGGCTCTGGCGGGCCTGGCCAGTCTCGGGTTGGCGGCATTGCTGACCGGTGCTGTCATCACCGATCAGTTCGTGCTCGAGCAGAGCCCTTGGCTGCCGCTCGCCTTACTCGTCGTGGCGGCCGTGATCGCAAGGACGCGGTGGTCGCGCACCGAGGCCGTCGTCGGCACGCTGCTCAGGCGCTGAGACAAACCTCTCGAACGGAGATGTGAGATGAACGAGATGGCCTTTCGCGTGACATCAAACGATGGCACCACCATCGCCTACGACAGGGAAGGAAGCGGTCCGGCCGTCATTCTGGTGGGCGGAGCACTCGACGAGGGGGTGGAGAACGCTCCCTTGGCGCCAGCTCTCGCCGAGCACTTCACGGTCTACAACTATGCCCGTCGGGGACGCGGCGCGAGCGGCTTCACCGAGCCGTACGCCGTGGAAAGGGAGATCGAGGACCTGGATGCGTTGATCGCGGAGGCGGGCGGCTCGGCACACCTGTTCGGGGCGTCCTCAGGCGGCGCGCTGGCGCTGGAAGCCACCGCGGCCGGGTCAGCCATCGACACGATCGCCGTCTGGGAGGTGCCCTACGCGGTCGGGGACGACATACGCCCGCGATTCGAGGAGTACATCGCAGACACCCGACGCGCCTTCGACGCCGGGCGAGACGAGGAGGTTCTCGAACTGTTCATGCGCATGACCGGCGCCTCCGACGACAACATCGCGGCCAGGAAAGCGGCAGGCAAGCAGACGGCGCATTGGGCGCATTCGGTCGCCCTCGCGCCCACGCTGGTCCACGACAGCGTCTTCCTCAACCGCTACCAATTGCCGGCCGATCGACTGGCAACGGTCACCCAACCGGTCCTGGTCACCACCGGAGGACCGATCACGGCCCCCTACATGGCAGGCCTGCCCTCGGACTTCTTCGACCGCGCAGCCGACGAGCTCGCAGACCTACTACCCCACGCTCAACGGGAGACCCTCGAGGGGCCGGATCACGTCGTCGACCCACAGACCGTCGGCCCGCTGTTGCTACGGTTCTTCAGCACCGAACACTGAGGGGCCCGCGAGGTGTTGCGGGAAGACCGATTAGGCACCGCGCAAGCAGATCTTCGTCGCGCCAGGGACACGGGGCGGACAGGTAGTGTCGAGGTTGATGTCGTCGGCGGCATCACAGGCCTGATCCTGGGCGTGCTCGTCACCAACGTCTTCGTCACCACGCAAGGCCGGGCCGTCGTACTGACCTGGGCCTCAGTGGGACTCGACCTGGCCTACTCGCTGCTCATCGGCTCCGTCGTCGGTTGTACCCCGCACTCCGGGCCGACTCAGTACCGCCCACCGAAGCCCTGCGCAGCACATGACCAGGCACCTCGGTAGGGCCAGTCATTCCGGGCTGTGGTCGCATGCGGTCACCGTTCCCAGGCGGTGGCCCGGTGCCGAAAGTCGTGCCCACGGCGTGCTCACGTCAGGAGTGCCACCGATGACGCAGCCGCGTTCCCGGGTCGACCTGTACGCGGCGATCCGACGGGATGCCCGATCTGGGATGTCCAACCGCGCGCTGCAGCGCAAGCACGGCGTCGGCTTCCGAACCGTGACAGCGGCGCTGGAATCTGCATGGCCGAAAGAGAGAAAGCAACCGCCCAAACGCGGCTCACGGCTTGACGCGTACCGAGTGGTGATCGACGACTGGCTGCGCTCGGACCTCGACGCGCCGCGGAAGCAGCGACACACGGCGAAGCGGATCTTCGATCGCCTGCTTGACGAACATGACGGGGCCGGAGTGGTGTCGTACTGGATGGTCCGCGAGTACGTCGCCACCCGACGCCGTGAGATTCGCGTCGAGGTCGGACGGGAACCTGCCAACGCGTTCATCCCGCAAGAGCACCTCCCGGGCCGCGAGGCCGAGGTTGACTTCGGCGACGTCGCCATCCGCCTGCGCGGCGAGCTCGTAACCTGCGCGCTGTTCAGCCTTCGGCTCTCCTACTCGGGCAAGGCCGTGCACAGGGTCAGTGCCTCGGCTGGGCAGGAAGCCTTCTTCGAGGGTCACGTCCACGCCTTCAACGTGCTCGGCGGGGTGCCGACCGGGAAGATCCGCTACGACAACCTCAAGGCCGCCGTCGCGAGCGTGATCGGGTTCTCCCGCCAGCGGGTCGAGGCCGACAGGTGGACCGCCGTCCGTTCCCACTAAACCCGTGTTGCCGTGAGTTCCCGGAGCCGGATGTCTACGTTGGTCGGCCTGGTCATCGGGCTGACCTGGGCAAGGGTCTGGACTCCTGATCATCGATGAATCTATGATCCAGTCTCGGGATTCCTGAGACTTCCTTCGGGAAACCGAGTTGTGTCGTGGATTTTCGAGCTGGAGGCCGCTGTGTCGGTGGCAGTGGTCAGGGACCTGCGGGCGCATCAGCGCCTGGACGGGCCTGGGCAGATCGCGGCGTTCGAGTAGGATCTGCTGGCCGAGTTCGTGCTGGCACGCTCGTCGGCGGGGATCACCGACGCGACGATCCGAGCCGATGTGGCCGCGGTCGAGGAACTGCGGGAGTGGTTCGGCCGGCCGCTATGGGAGATGACGCCTCAGCACATCGACACCTTCTTTGGCCGGCATCTGCGGCAGGCGATGCCGGGCACGAAGGTCCGCAAGGCGGCCGGGTTCGCTGTCTACTTCGAGTTCCTGGAGCTGCGGCACAAGCCGGACATCCACGCGGCCACCGGGTTCGTGGTCGAGTCACCGCTGGACGAGATGAACCGGCCGCGCGGCGGCACCCATGGTCGGCTTCGGATCCCGCCGACGCCGCGGGAGGTCACGCAGCTGTTCACCGGCTGGCAGTACGGGCTGGACAGCGCCCGCAAGTACGCAACGGCGGTCCGCAACTACACGGCATTCCGGCTGGTCAGCTTGATCGGCCCGCGGGTGTCGGAACTGTGCCTGCTGCGCATGGGTGACCTGCGCTGGGAGCTGGGCCGGTTCGGCAAGGTGCTGCTGCGCGGCAAGGGCAGCAACGGCCGTGGGAAGAAGGAACGCCTGGTTCCGCTGATCAACGGGTCCCGGGAACTGCTGGACTGGTGGGTGCACGGACCGCGGTGGGAGTTCGACGACCGGGTCAACGACCCGATGGCGCCGCTGTTCCCGTCCGAACGTCGTCGGGCCGACGGCAGCAGCGGCTTCGCGACCACCGACACGCTGCGCGACGGGCTCGCCGAGGCCGTCGCCGTCCACCTGCCCGCCCAGGCGGACCGGCTGTCACCACACCTGCTGCGTCACTTCGCCGCCTCCGACCTCTACCGCAACGGCATGGACGTAGTGGCTATCCAGGAGATCCTGGGGCACGCCTGGCTCAACACGACGATGATTTACGTTCACGTCGACAAGACCCACATCGAAGACGCCTGGGCCGGTGCCGGCCAGCGGGCCGCGAACCGTTTCGGGAGCCGACGATGAAGTGGAACCTGCGCCTGGCCGCCGCGCAACGCGACATCTGGAGAGCCTCGCAGCTGCAGGCCATGCTCGCCGATGCCGGCCTGGTGATCAGCGCCGGGAAGATGTCGCACCTGTGGTCCAGCCAGCCGGTGACGATCCGGCTCGAAGATCTGCAGATCATCTGCACGGTGCTCGGCTGCACCCCAAACGACCTGCTGGTGCTGGAAGACACTCCGCTACCGGCACCGCGCCCGGTCGAGGCAGCGACTCCGCTTCGGGCCGTGGCGGGCGAGGCACCGATCCAGCGGCGGCACGCCGGCCGCAGCAAACCCCCGGTATGACGACAGCGTCACCACGCCGCCGGGGCAAACGCGTCTACCGAGGGCCGGCGCGCAGCTGCGAGCAGTGCCTGGCCTGGGGCGTGCTGCGCCAGCGGGTCTGCCGCGGCTGCGAAGCCTTCGCCCGCAAGAACCCACTTGGCCGCTGCCGCACCTGCGCCCGCCGAGCCGTCCCGGTCGACGAGGGCGTCTGCCGGCTCTGCCGCCAGCAGGCCAGCCTGATCGCCGGACCCGACTGCAAGACCGCGCTGGATCTAACTGTCGCGGCCAGCACCGGCCACCAACTGTTCCTCACCGGATTCTCAAGGGCAGCCATGACGCGCTCGAAGCCAGTGACGTTGCCGGCGACGCAGCCGACACTGGTGGCCTTGCCGGCTCGGTCGGCCGGTTGGGAGCAGCCGATTCTGGTCGACGCGCCGCGCGACTACCGACATGCCAGCAGCCTCGACCCGCCTCGTGATCCCAGCTTCCTGCGCTTGGTACTGCGCCACGCGGATGTCCTGTCGGAGCACAACGGCTGGCCACCACGCACCCTGCAACAGGTCCGCCGCGGCCTGCGGATGATCGCCAGCTGTCACGAACCGGGCGAGCCAGTCAAGGCCAGCACCGTCACCGCGATGAGCCCGCACGGCGTCCCCGGCCTGCGCGTGCTCGAGGTTCTGTTCGCCGCCGGCGACGACCTCGTCGTCGACGACCGCACCGACTCGCTCACCGTGTGGATCGACGCCAAGTTCGACTCGCTGCCCGCGCGGATGCGCGATGAACTTGACACCTGGATCACCGTGCTCCGACGCGGCACCCCGCGCCGCCGAGCCCGGCCCCGCATCACCACCTTCACCCTGCTCGCGGCCGCCCAGCCGTTCCTGACCGAGATCGCCGACCGCTACACCACGCTGCGTCAGGTCACCCGGCAAGACGTGCTCGACTGGCTCGATGGCCGCAAGCAGCAGGCCTCCGACGCTCATGCCCTGCGAGATCTGTTCGGCGTGCTCAAAGGCCACCGCCTGGTCTTCGCCAACCCGCTCTCACGGATTCACGTCGGCGGCCGGAACCCCAGCACACCGGCGACGCTGACCACCGGAATGCTGCACGCTATCGGCGACGCGGCCAAGAACGACCCAGCCCTTCAGATCGTGATCGCCCTCATCGGCGTCCATGCCCTGCGCCCTCATCAGGTCCGCGGCCTGACGCTCGATCAGGTCGATCTGCCGAACCAGCGCATCAACCTCGGCGCCGACCAGCGCCGCTTGGACGAGTACACCGCCGCCGCGTTGACCACCTACCTGCACTACCGCCACCAGCGATGGCCGGACACCGGAAACCCGCACCTGTTACTGACCCGCCGCACCGCCCACGAGCGCGGACCGGTCAGTGCCTACTGGCTCACCTGTCTCTTCGACGGCCTGCCGGCCACCGCCGCTCAGCTTCGCGAGGACCGCATCCTGGAAGAAGCCCGCGCCGTCGGCGGAGACCCGCTGCACATCGCCGCGATGTTCGGCCTCACCGCTAAACCCGCGCTTCGCTACGCCAAGGCCGTCTGGCCGCAGGCAGAACGCTGACATCGCCGCTGACAGGATGGAACAGTGACGACAGCGACCGAGTTCATTCAAGCCCTCGTCAACCGCTTTCCGGCCCTTCGGCCAGACTACGACGATCATGTCGAAGACATGGGCGAGCTCCTACCCCACGTCATCTTCGGGATCGGAGAAGGCTTCACCGACCGAATCGTCAACGCCTACCTGCAGGAAGACGACACCCTGGGCTGGCGAAGCGTGTTGGATTTCTTCGACGAGTACTTCGACCGCGGCGATCGTGACGTCGACGAAGTGCTGGTGACAAGCTTTCTCGACATGTTGCCCTGGCCGAACCAGCCTGGACACGGCCTGGTGGATCAACTCCCCAGACGCCTCCGCACCCGATTCAACCTGCTACGGCCGGCTGCCTAGCCGGCCACCGCTTACCGGACCCCGGATAGCCGTTGGAACACTGAGACGACGCCAGCTTCAATAGCCGTTGTCACTGA
Source organism: Dactylosporangium sp. NPDC050588 (assembly GCF_040654975.1). Lineage (NCBI taxonomy): Bacteria > Bacillati > Actinomycetota > Actinomycetes > Micromonosporales > Micromonosporaceae > Dactylosporangium > Dactylosporangium sp. NPDC050588. Next base: position 8,824 of record NZ_JBFAJA010000129.1, read on the forward strand.
TTCGTCGGGAACTCACCGGCCGCAACATCGTTATGCCCCCGGTTCAGTATCTCCAGCCGTCAGTATTCGTGAACTCACCGGGGATCGGCATCGAAGCCTTCTATTGCCAGCCCGGAATCCAAGGTGCGCACGAGAAGGGCGGCGTCGAGGGGCAGATCGGCTGGTTCCGACGCAACCACCTCGTCCCCATCCCAGAAGTCGACTCCCTAGACGAGCTCAACGCTATGGTCGACGCCTGGGACGAAGCCGACGATGCCCGGCGGATCGGGTCCCGCGCCCGCACGGTCGGGGAACACTTCGCCACCGAGCAGCCACTCCTCGCGCCCCTTCCGACCGAGCCGTTCGAGACCGGCCGCTGGTTCACCCCACGCGTGGACCGGTACGCCCAGGTCACGGTCCGGATGAACAAGTACTCCGTGCCCGCGTGCATGGTCGGCCGTCAAGCCCGGGTGCTCCTGAACGCCAGCGACCTGGTCGTGTTCGACGGCAGGACCGAGATCGCCCGCCACGAACGGCTCATGACCAAGGGCTCGACCCGGGTCGACCTGGACCACTATCTCGAGGTCCTCCTCCGCAAACCGGGCGCGCTACCCGGTGCGAAAGCGCTGGAGCAGGCCAGGGCATCCGGGCGGTTCACGCCCGTTCACGACGCCTGGTGGGCCGCGGCCTGCAAGGCCCACGGTGACGCCGACGGCACCCGTGCCCTCATCGAGGTCCTGATGCTGCACCGGCACCTTCCACACGACCACGTCGTCGCCGGACTCGCGACGGCGCTGCGTGCAGGCGCGCTCACCGCGGACGCTGTCGCGTTGGAAGCGCGCAAGTACAACGACACAGCAGATGGCGGAGCCGACGACACGACAGCGGACCACCAGTCCCTGATGAGCGGCGACAGGGCACGCGGAGAAGGCGAGATCCCTGCCGTGCGATCGCTGACCGAGCGCCAGCTCCGCGCCCACATCCCGGCCGACACTCGGCCGCTGCCGAGCGTGGAGAAGTACGACCAGCTGTTGGCCAGCCGACGTGACACCCCGAACGAAGGAGCCGCACCGTGACCACCAAGCGCCGTGGAATGACCGAAGAAGCAGCCGACGCCGCGATCGACCAAGCGTGCCGGATGCTGCGAATGCCCACCATCCGCAACTCCTTCACCAACTACGCCGACCGGGCAGGGCGTGAGCAGATGTCTTACCGCGGGTTCCTCGCCGAACTATTGCTTGCCGAGTGCGACGATCGCGCCCGACGCCGGTCCGAACGCCGGATCAAGGCCGCCAAGTTCCCCCGCGAGAAGTCCCTGCGGGCCTTCGACTTCGACGCCAACCCCAACATCGATCCCGCCGTGATCCACACCCTCGCCAAGTGCGAATGGGTCCAGAAGGGACAGCCGCTGTGTCTGATCGGGGACTCCGGCACCGGCAAGTCCCATCTGCTGATCGCACTCGGCACCGAGGCCGCCATGGTCGGCTACCGGGTCAAGTACACCCTGGCGACCCAGCTTGCCAACGAGCTCGTCGAGGCCGTCGACGAGATGACGCTGGCGAAGACCATCGCCCGCTACGGCCGCGTCGACCTGCTGTGCATCGACGAACTCGGCTACATGCAACTCGACCGCCGCGGCGCGGAACTCCTCTTCCAGGTCCTCACCGAGCGTGAGGAGAAGGCCTCGGTCGCGATCGCGTCCAATGAGTCCTTCGGCGGCTGGACCAAGACCTTCACCGACCCCCGGCTATGCGCAGCCATCGTCGACCGACTCACCTTCGGCGGCACCATCCTCGAGACCGGCACCGACTCCTACCGTCTGGCCCAAGCTACAAAGCAGCGGACAACCTGACACCCGTCGGGCGCGGAAGCGGTGTCGACGCAAACCAACATCCGCGGCACCGACACGTGCCCGGCGGTGTCAGAACTCGCCAATAAGCGGCGTCGGACGGAACCTCCGCAGCCACCTTACACAGCTTCAGCGACCGAGCTGGAGACGCGCACGACTCAGCCCGGCCATCGACGGATCGAGGGCAAAGGGCCCGCTCCGACTGGGCGGAAACCGTGTGCTCTGACCACGCGCTGTGTAGGTACCGCAATGTATGCGCTCGTGTGCCGTCTGGTCTCATCTAGAGAAGGCTCGTCCGGTAGTCGGCACCGAAGTTCGCCGCAAAGCATTGACCAGAGGGTCAGCCGCCAACCCGCAGGCTGGCTTGCCGGGCACTGTAGCCGATCACGACCACCGTGGGAAGACGCCCCAGCCAGCTGATCGATCTGTCGCCGAGTCGCATGGCGAGCAAGAGAACACGAGGCGCACGGGCCCCGGAAGGCAACGCACATCCGGGCCCAGGTCTCACTAACCCAGCCAGCCCGGACAACTACCGCCGATGCCCCCTTGCCCGGTGTCCACTTCCAACGAAGCCTGTCCGCGTGATCGGATCATGTTCCGGGCAAGGTTCTTGCCACCGGACGATCGGCCCAGACGCAACCCCCGTTTCGGTGGTCTCCAGCGTTGCCGGCGATCGAAATCATGACCTTCACAAGAATTTGAGAGGGTTGGCCATCGAATATCCGCACTCTCCAAGGATCGATTTGGCGTCGAGCGGTTGCGCGCCTACACCGAGGAATCTCCTCTAGCGAGGTTCAATCTCGACTAGTCAAGGTCGAACGGGCCATTGAGCTAGCCAACATTGACGGGCGCCAGGCGGACGTCGATGTTAAGCTATCTGATGCCGTTTCCGGCCTCCTCGCTAGATTGGTCGACATTCCACAGGCATGCATCCGCGTTGGGTCTCTCCTCATAATTAAGTACACGGACTCAACTGGGCCTGTGGTTCTGTCGCGAAATTTGTCACAGCTCGAAATCCGTGCGCTTGAGCAGTTTCCGGAAATTCAGAAGAAGCCCAGCGGAGCACTCGACGCGCTCGCATCCGCGATCTCATTGCTTGAGGTAGAGGAAGGCTCATAGCAAGTGTCCCCTCATGCCGCCGACCGTGCGCGCCGACCACGGCCCGCCCATCACCGCGTGTGGCCGGCCACCGCTCCTATGGCGCGCGACTTTGCCGAATTGAGGGTACTGAAAGAGTCGGCAGGGCGGACTCCGTCAGTGTGCGAACGCAATCCACGGGCGTCGGGGACGGGGCGATCTCCGCGTAGGCTCGGCTTGTGACTGAGTCGACACCCGCCGCGCCGCGGGTCTACGGCAACCGGTTCGCGGTCGATGGCTCCGGCCGAAGCCCACGGCCCGACGAGGCTTGTTTCAAGCAGCCGAACGCACGGGTTCGATTCCATGGAGAACGCCAGGACACTTCTTCGCCCGGTTGGCATCGTCTGTTGGAGTTAATCGACGAGGCGGCAGAGGACGGTCGTGAGGTGTTCCGGCCACTGGTCGACCTTACCCCGGTCGAGCGGGCCGACCTTGTCACGCTCCCGCCCACCATCGCGAAGCTCACGCGAGTCCGGCATCTCGTGCTGTACGGCAGTCCACTCGTTCGGATTCCTCCGGAGATCGGAGCGATGGCGAGCCTGGAGGTGTTCGAGCCGTACACCTCGTACGCGTTGCACTGGTTCCCGTTCGAGCTGACGCGGTGTGCGAGTCTCCGCCGCAGCACCGTCAGCACACGAGCCCTTTACGGAAACTACAAGTACCGATACGACTTTCCGCAACTTCAACCAGAGGGCGCACTGGCTACGGTCCCTAATCGCGACGACCTCGATCCGCAGATCTGGGGTGCCGTGACGATCCGGAGTTGCAGCGTCTGCGACGGGCCGATCGAACCGGTACGGTTTCGGCAGGTGTGGATCTCACTTCAGGTCGCAACCGACGTGTTGCCGCTGCTCGTCAACGCCTGCTCCGAAGACTGTGTCCGAGCGCTACCGGCCCCGCCAGAGGGTTACGTGGCTACGACGCATCAAGGCGGCCGCCACGTCCCCCAACCTGAGCCTTCCGATTGGTGAGGCCTCTGCAAGCGCACACCAACATGCCGCCGACGGTGCACGATGCAGGGCTGGCACGCCGCTTGATCAGACGCACGCACATGCCGCTGTCCACGCGCGTCGGCGTTCATCGTTCTCGATGCGGCAATGAAGGCGGAGGTTGGACGCGGTTGAGCATTGCTGTCAAGTGGCGGCTGGCGGTTCGTGCGGCCTGGAGGGATCATCGCCCCTCGACGTGCCCGACCTGGACCTGCCCAACAAGCGGACCCGAGGGGTTCGGCCAGGAGGGCGGCGAGTGGCGGGCCAGCTTCGAGCGGGAGCGCGAGGAGTGGGAGCGGGAGTACGCCGAGGCCCACGGCCGCTGGGAGGCCCACGGCCGCTGGGAGGCTCACGGCCGCTGGGAGGCCCACGGCAGGCAGGTCCTCGCCAGCCGTGCCGTGGGCCTGTGACCCGAGCGTCAGTAGGTGTTGTTCGCCGTGGTCAGCCGGGTCTCGCCAGCCGGCAGCGCCGGGCAGCCCGCGGCGCCGGCCCAGGTCGCGCCCGCCGGGTAGAGGTACCAGGTCGGCAGGTTGGCGCTGCTGCCGATCAGGTACGTGCCGAGGTCGTTGTTGGTGAACCGGTTGTGGTACGACGAGCATTCGCCCGCGTCCACGTTGACCTCCTCCAGGTAGTGCGCGGACGGCGGCGTCGACGAGCGCGGGAAGCCGTTCGCCCCGAACACGTTGGCGTCGAAGGTGTTGAAGTCGCTGCCGTCCCGTAGCTTGACCGGATCGCTGCTGACCCCGGTCACGTTGTTGCCGGTGAACGTGTTGCGCGAGCTCTTGTGCGTGATGTAGGTGGCGTGGATGTAGCTGTTCTCGCTGTTGCGCAGGTTCACGAAGTGGTTGTTGGCGATCCGGTTGCCCGACGACTCGGTGAGCACGATCCCGCCGTACCCGCACCGCGGCCAGTCCGCGTCACCGCAGATGCCACCGGTGTACGCATTGCCCAGCGAGGTGAGGACCATGCCGAACACGGTGTTACCGTCCAGGCCGCGCGCCGACGGCAGGCCCGGCCCGGAGGACGGGTGGTATCCGCCGCCACAGGACCCGGCCGATCCGTCCAGCGAGATGCCGCCGCTCGAGTAGTACTGCGCCTGCAGGTAGTAGAACCGCAGTCCGGAGGTGCCACCGGCGTTGAGCGCCCCGCCAGCGCAGGCGTAGAACCAGTACCCGTCGATGTACCGGTTGGAGCCGCTGGCTCGCGCGTTCTGGAACACCGGCCGCGCGGCGATCGAGTCGGCGCCCCCGCCGATCTCGTAGTCGTCCGGCATGAACGAGATCGTGTGCCCCGGCCGGTACGTCTGCCAGATCGTCTGCTGGGCCACGTAGGTGCCGGCGTGGATGCGCACCTCGACGTCCTGGTCGGAGGGGCCGGCCGCGACGAGCTGCTCGACGCGCTCGAGCGTTCTCACCGCGGCGGCCGGGGTGTCACCCGCGGCCGAGTCCGATCCGGACGCGTTCATGTAGATGGTCTGGGTGCCCGCGGCGGCGGCCGGGGTGGCGGGCAGGAGGGCGGTCAGGCTGAGAACGGCGGCGGTCGCGGCGAACCGCACCGCCTTCCGCACGTTGTCTCGAGACATGGACTGAAGACTATGACCCGGCCGCGCCGGCGCAGCCCCGCCACGAGAGGCGCCGCATCCTTTTCTGCCGCGTCTGGTGCGCAAAGGCCAGTAGGAGTTCGTCACAGCGGGTGATCGGCACATCCGCCATCGGTGACCTGACATGCCGATGAGAGCGCGCGTCAGCCCGGGCAGCGCCGTTGGCCACCGGCGCGGACCGGGGCTTGGTCAACCTGTGGGTGGCCAGCCGGTGAATGGAATCTCGGACAGCGCAGTTTGCACCGGTGACCAAGGTCACGGGCACATGGCGGACGGTCGAATCCCTAGACTCCCGCGGAGTCACACGATCCGAAGGAGATTCGTTTATGCGTCACCTCACGGCCGCCATCGTCGCGACGGCGGTGTTGTTCCTCGGCGCCGGCTGCGGAGACAGTGGCCCGGCCGAAGCCGATACCGCTACCACGGCCTCGGTCTCGGCCGCACCAACTGCCTCGGTGGCAGCCTTACCGGACGCCCAGGTCTGCGGCGACCTCAAAGCCGTCCATCTGCTGTACTCCGTCAAGTTCCCCGAGAATGTGGAGAAGACGACCGCCGCGATCAAGAAGGGCGACGACGCGGTCATCGACGCGGCCGAGAAAGAAGAGCGCGCCACGGCGGTCGAGTGGAGCGGCAAACTTGAGCCGCTGGCTACCCAAGTGCAGGGACCCGAGTTGCGCAAGGCACTCGATGACCTTGTCGCCGCCCTCAAGCGCTACACCGCGGGCAACGGCGCCGACGGACTCGCCGACCTGCTGCAGCGCAGTCGGGACGCAACCGCCGCGTTGATCAAGTCCTGTCCGTAGCCGAGGCCCGTCTCGGGGTGCCCCGCGTCGCCGGCCAAGCCGCGGCCGGTCGAACGCGGCGGCACACCCCTGACCCATTCGAGTATCCGGTCATGCCGCCGATGGTGCGCGGTCTGGTACGGGAGGCCGGCTCCGAACGTAAGGGGCTACGGTGTGGGCGGATGCGCCTGCGGCCTGCTACTCGCCGTCTGGCACCGGGTCGGAGGGCGACATCGCACAACGGCGACGAAACTCGGCGAGCCACTGACGCACTTGATCGTCATCGTGCATGTACCTGCCGCCCGGCCCGACCGTTATGTCGATTCCGTGGAGTAGATCGAGCGCCCACCACGTCACCTCGTCGTCGACTGCAAAATCGCCCGGACCCCCGTGCCACTGAGCAGCCCACCGGTCTGCCGCCGTTGGTGCGTGGCGGCCGGTCCATGCACGTCACAGCGAGTGACCAGCGCGGTGAGACCAAGCTTCCTGCCCTGCCGATGAGCGCGCACGAAGGCTCGCCGGCTCAGTTCACCCTTCAGTTGCCATTGCCGCGACGGCGGCGTGCGGCCGGTGACCGCCTTCGCTGGGCCGCTTCAGGCGCTCGCCTTCTGTGATTCCGGCTCGCATCAGCCTCTCGTGCACAGGTCCGGACTTCTGCGAAGTCACGCGGTCGGAGCGCGACCGGCCTCGTCGAGCAGCGTCTGCAACTGGTCCCGGCAGCGCAGCAGCAGACCGGTAATCTCGTCGAAGGTTGCCGCGTCTACACGGCCGTTGTCGAACCACATGGCTCGGACAGCCACATGGCCCTGCGTCAGGTACATTCCGGCGGCTTCGACCAATCCGATGAAGGACGCCCGACGCTCCGACGGCGCGAACTGGACCGACCCGCGCGCCGCGCGCAACGGCTCCCCGGGAACGGTGAACACCGCCGCTGGGTCGCCATCGGCCTGATCGGCGCCGATCCAGGCGAGGATGTATTCCAGTTCGGTCGCGGCCAACGTCAGTCGGCCCACCGCCACGACCGTTTCGTCAGTGAGCCGCTGCATCGGCTCACCGTATCGAATCGACCCGCTTCGGGGGTGCTGGTACACGCCGCCAATCCCGTGCAGCGGACTCGTCAGTGCCGCTCGATGACGTGCGCGCTCATGCCGCAGACAAGGCGCGCCCTGTCTCGGCCACCCGTCACCGTGCGTGATCGGTGCACAGGCCGACGATACGTGAGCCGGTCCTCGCCAAAGGGCGGCGCTCAAACTCGCGAACATCGAAAGCGGCGAGATCCCGCTGGTCCCGAAACTCGGCGACATCCGGTGCCGGAACTCGCGAACAAAACCAGCCGTCCTGCTGGACTACCACCCCGCCACTGTGCGCCGCTGGCTGCACCGCTACCGAACTGAAGCCCGGGTTCCGCAGTTCGTAGTAACGCGTGAGCCGGAATCTGCGGCTTGAGCTGCGGAAATGCTGGTAGGGCCGGGAGGTGGCGTGTGTCTACGCCGTCCCGACCTGTCTGCAACGGTGTTCAGGTGGGGTTGAAGGTGGTGACCCGGGGTGGCGGCTGGACGGATAGTGCCTGGTAGATGGCCTTTTGGTCTTGGTTGAGTGGGGTGGTCTGGGTGACCGTGCCGGCGGGGCCGGCGAGCGTCACCTGGGTGATTCGTCCGAGTTGCCGGTTGATGTTTCGCCAGGTTTGGCCGGTGCCGCGTTCCGCGACGCGGGTCAGCAGCAGCGCCGCGACGGCGGCGGCAACCGTGGCGGGAGCGGCGGCGACCGGCGACTTCACGCCGAGCCCGTTGGGCGGTGCGTCGGGGCCGTGGGTGCACATGACCGGGTTGACGGCGGTGACCCGCAGCCCGCCGACGCAGGCGCCGGCCTTGTCGGCGACCAGGCCGCGGTGCACGAGCCCGCGCGAGGCGTCATCCGACGGTTGCGCGACCGGACGGGCGTCGGCACCGAACACCGACGGCCCTGACGGAGCTACAGGAACATGCGCGGACGCCGCGCTGACCTGGCTGGTGAGAGCCATGAGCAGCGCGACGCCCGCGATGAGGAGCGGCCGCCGTTGGCGGACGGTTGCCTTCATCGAGCCTCCTTGAGAATGGGCCCTCAAGGTAGGTACGAAATCCTCAAGACACCGAAGGGTTTCGATGAGTTTCGGTTGTTTACATGGGACTTTCACACACGCAGGGTCCGGCGGCGGTGGGCACCCCTGCTCACCGCCGCCGGGCTTGGGCGTGGCAGCCGACGCCGACGGCCACCACGGGTCCTGCAGCTGGTCCGCTACTGGAATCGGAACCAGTCGATGTCCATCACGTCGGCGCTGTCGCTGCAGCGGATCACCGCGGTGATGGAGGTGGTGCCGGCCGGCAGGTTGCTGACGTTGAAGGCGATCTCCTTGTACGTCGTCCAGCTGCCGGTGCCGAGGATGCCGGGTGCGGCGATGACCGGGCCGGTCGCCGAGCCCGCGTGGAACTCCAGGGTGAACGCCTGGCTCGTCGGGCGGGCCGAGGAGTAGCGGAACACGACCTGGTTGGGGTTGCGGCCGCCGAAGTTGACGCCGTCGAACTTTGATCCAGTCACCGTTGTTGGTGTAGCCGACCTCCTGGCCGCCGCTGGCGCCGGACGTGGTCACCTTCTGGATGCCGCTCTGGCTGTTGTACGACTCGGCCTCGATCGTGGCGAACGCGTTGCGGTTGCCCGGGTTGCCGGTCGGCCCGCTGGAGGTCGGCGGGTTGCTGGTCGGCGGCTGGGTGGTCGGGCCGGTGCCGCCGCCCCAGTTGGCGCCGCGGCCGGTCAGGGTGCCGTTGACGAACAGCGAGTTCTGCAGCTCCCGCTTGAAGTTCGACTTGATGTTGGCGTTGTCCTGGATGCGGCTGCTGCCCCAGTACCCGTCGGAGCAGCCCGGCTGGCCCGAGGAGGCACCCGGCGGGCAGGCGAACTGGGCGATGGCCTCCCAGTTGCTGTTGATGTACGCGGCGCCGCGCAGCACGTCGGCGTTGCTGTTGATGTAGTTGAAGTACTCGTTGTACCAGGTGTCGATCTTCGTCCAGTCACCGTTGAGCGAGACCCGGTTGTTGGCGTTGGTGCAGCTGGCGTCCAGGTTGGCGGTGCGGTACGCCTGCGGGGTCGACTCGGAGATCATCGCCGGCTTGTTGTGGCTGCGGGCGAAGTTGAGGACCCGGTCGTACAGGACCTTCGGGCTGCTCGTCGGGTTGTCGCAGGCCCACTGGTACTGGCGGTAGTTCGCGTCCCAGTAGAAGGTGCTCAGCGCGACCCAGTCCACGACGTCGTCGCCGGGGTACCAGTCGGACAGGTGGCTCGGGTTGCTGAAGTCGAACTTGTACTGCGCGTCGCCGTCCTTGGCGTAGCTGGCGCTCTGCCACACCGTGGCCACATTGGTGGCGCCGAGGGCGTCGATGCGCTGCTTCACCACGCGGAACGCGGCCTTGTAGAAGTCGTAGTTGTAGCAGTTCCACGGGCCGTCGAACTCGTAGCCGACCCGCAGGTAGACCGACCGGTTCGTGTTGCGCAGGTAGACGATCAGGTTGTCGAGGTTCTGCCGGTACTGCTGGCCCAGCGCCCCGGCGATGTCCGCGTCCTGCCGGCCGATGATCGCCCGCAGCGGCTGGTTGGCGCAGCCGGGGTTGTCCGCGAGGTACAGACCGACCGCGAGCGCGGCGCCGGGGTACTCGGCGACGGTCTGGTTGAAGTTGAAGATGTTGCCGTTCAGGTTGCAGGTGGCGGTCAGGCCGTTGCACGCGTTCGGGGAGATGTTGGTGTACAGCGTGACGCCGCCCGGACGGGGGAAGGACGCGTCGACGTCGAGCACCTGCTGCTTGTACGCGGTCAGGTCGGGGGTGGTCTGACCGGCGAGGAACATGACCTTGCCGTTGGGCGGGAGGTTACGGCGGGCCACGGCGCTGGCGGACTGGGTGGTCACGGCGGTGATGAGGGGCACGGCGACGACGGTCGCCGCGAAGATGCCCAGGCCGATCTTGAATCTTCGGGACATTTGGCGGATTTCCTTTCGTACTGTTCTCGGGGGTGTCGGGCTGTTTACGCGAGACGAAAGATCTGGTTGGACTGACCGGCGCCGCAGGTCCACAGCTGCAGGCGGGTGCCGTTGGCGGTACCCCATGCGGTGGCGTCGATGCACTTGCCGGAGGCGGGGTTGGTGATCGTGCCGTTGCCGTTGACCACCCATTGCTGGGCGCTGTTGTTCAGGCAGGTCCACAGCTGCAGGACGGTGCCGTCGGCGGTGCCGGCGCCGGCTGCGTCGAGGCACTTGCCCGACTGCGGGTTGACGAACGTGTTGCTGCTGCGCGCCGTTGCCGAGGCAGTCCCACAGCTGGACGGCGGCGCCGTCGGTGGTCCGGCCGCCGCTGACGTCGATGCAGCGGTTGGAGCCCTGCCCGATGATCCGGTTGACGGTGCCGGTGCTGCCGCCGGAGCAGGTGGTGACGAAGCCGCGGTCGGTGAGGCCCTGGCAGAAGGAGGCCTTCGGCGCGCCGTACCGTGACAGCCGGCCGTCGACGAACCAGGTGGAGTTGACGGGGAAGTCGAAACTTCCGTCCTGGATGCCGTCCCAGCCGTAGCGGAAGTCCAGGTCGATGTAGACGGCGGCCTTGATGACGTCACGCAGGTCGTAGCTGCCGGACAGGTTCGGGATCGGGCCGCTGTAGTTCATCAGGCCGAACAGCCGCTTGACCCACATGTCGCCGCGGGTCTCCTCTATGCCGGCGGTGTCGCCGCCGTTGTCGGTGAAGTTCATCATCCCGGACTCCGACACGATCATCGGCTTGCCGTGGTCCTTGCTGAACTTCATCATCTTGAGCACGTTGCCGTCGTAGTCCCAGTTCTTCCACACCGCGGCCTGGTTGCCGTTGGAGTCGGTGCCGATGTAGGCGTTGCGGCACTGCAGGGCACCGGTGTCGTAGTTCTGGGGCGGGGTGCCGTTGTACAGGTATCCGTTGTCGTAGATCGGCATGCACAGCTCGTGGGCGAACACGGACACGCCGACCCAGTCGGTGACGGCGTCACCGGGGTACATCTGCTCGTACTCGCCGCGCACCGGGTGGAACACGTAGGTGACGTTGTCCTGCCGCTTCTGGCCCTCGATCAGCGAGCGGATCCGGGCGAACGCGTTCTTGTACGAGGAGCACGAGGCGTCGGTGCAGTGGTAGAAGCTGGACACCTCGTAGTCCAGGCGCAGGAAGAACTTCGCGTTCGGGTACTGGTTGATGAACGCGATGAGCTGGTTGAACTGCGCGGCGTAACCGCCGGCGGCGAGCTCCGCGGTGACCGCCCGGGACCGGGCCGCCTTGGTGTTCTCGTCGCCGCCGTTGAAGCCGGCGGGTTGTCCTTCCACGACACGCCGACCTGGATCATCTTGCCCTGCTGGGCCAGGAACGTGGCGTAGTCGCGGTGCCCGGCGTTGACCCAGGTGCCGGACTTCACTTCGTCGTAGACGGAGCCGCCGCTGGGCGCGGCGGCGAACGACGTGTAGTCGTCCCACGACACTTTCGTGGACTGGCCGGCGAACATCAGCCGCCCGCCGGCGGGCGCGAAGGTCGAGGCGCCGGCCGGCGCCGGTGCCGCGAAGGGCACCAGCAGCGGCGCCAGCAGCGCCAGGACGGTGAGGAGTCGTCGCAACATGCCGACACGGTATGGACCCGTACCGATGATCCCGAAGCCGTTTCGAAATGTGTCGTTCACAAGACTGACACGCCCACCGCAGTGGCACCCGTGTGGCACCCTCGACGCGCTCGCACCACCGCAAGGAGTCACATGGAGTTTCGGATCCTGGGTCCGCTGGAGGTCATCGCCGCGGGCAGGGTCGTCGCGCTCGGCGGACCGAAACCCCGGGCGGTCCTCGCCACCCTGCTGCTCGACGCCGACCAGGTCGTCAGCGTCGACCGGCTCATCGACGGCGTGTGGGGCGAGGACCCGCCGCCCAGCGCGACGAACGCCCTGCAGACCTACCTGTCGCGGCTGCGCCGGGTGATCGGCCCCGAAACGCTCGAACGGCACCAGCGCGGCTACCGGGTCGTCGCCTGCGCCCGGCAGATCGACGCGCAGCGCTTCGAGCACGGGGTCGCCCGGAGCCGGGAGGCGCTCACCGCGGACCCGGCGGCGGCGCTGCGCAGCGTCGACGCGGCGCTCACGCTGTGGCGCGGGCCCGCGCTGATGGACCTCGCCGACGACCCCGTCGCGCAGGCGGAGATCGCCCGCCTCACCGAGCTGCGCCAGGTCGCCGCGGAGCTGCGGGTCGACGCACTGCTCGCGCTCGGCCGCACCGCGGAGGCCGTCGCCGCGGCGTCGGCGCTCGTCGCGGAGCATCCGCTGCGGGAGGGCAGCCGCGCGAGGCTGATGCTGTCGCTGTACCGGGCGGGCCGGCAGGCCGAGGCGCTCGCCACCTACCACGAGGCGCGCATCATGCTCGCCGACGAGTACGGCCTGGACCCCGGCGGGGAGCTGGCCACCCTCGCCCAGTCGATCCTGCGGCAGGAGCCGCGCCTCGGCCCGGCGGTCCCCGCGCTCCCCCAGCCGCCGCAGGCACCCCAGCCGCCGGTGCTGCCCCAGCCGCCGCCGTTGCCCGCGGACCGGTTCCTGGGCCGCGACGTCGAGGTCGCCGAGGTGCGGGCGCTGCTGCGCGACCACCGGCTGATCACGCTCGTCGGGCCCGGCGGCAGCGGCAAGAGCCGCCTCGCGGCCGAGGTGTGCCGCGGGCTCGGCCGCGACGTGTGCGTCGCGGAGCTCGCCGGGCTCGCCGACGACACCCTGCTGGAGCCGACCCTGGCCCAGGCGTTCGGCCTGGCCGTCTCCACCGACCTCGCCGGCGTCGCCGCCGCCGTCGGCGACCGGCGGATCGTCCTGCTCGTCGACAACGGCGAACACCTCGTCGACGCCCTCGCCGGCGTCGTGCCGCGGCTGCTCACCGGCCTGCCCGGCCTGCGGATCCTCGTCACCAGCCGGGTGCCGCTGAGCATCGGCGGCGAGCGGCGCCACCCCGTGCCGCCGCTGCCCGCCGCGACCGCCGCGGTCGAGCTGTTCCTGGACCGGGCCGCCGCCGTCGCCCCCGACTGGCGCTGCGACGCCGCCGAACGCGCCGTCGTCACCCGGATCTGCGAACGCCTCGACGGCCTGCCGCTCGCCGTGGAGCTCGCCGCCGGGCAGCTCGTCGCGCTGTCCCCGGCGCAGATCCTGGAGCGGCTCGACGACCCGGCGGCGCTGCGGACCGCCCGCCGCGACGTGCCGGCCCGGCACCGCAGCCTCGACACCGCGATCGACGTGACCTACCGGCTCCTCGACCAGCCGCAGCGGGACACGTTCGCGCGGCTCAGCGTCTTCGCCGGCACGTTCGACCTCGACGCCGCCGAACGCGTCGCCGGCGACGTGCTCACGCCGCTGACCGGGCTCATCACCGCGTCGCTGGTCACGACGCTGCCCGACACGTCACCGCGGCGCTACCGCATGCTGCAGACGCTGCGGCAGTACGCCGGCCGCCGCCTCGGCGACGACGAGCGCCGCGCGGTCCGCCGCCGCCACCTCGCCCGCGCCGCGGAGCTCGCCGCGACCGCCGACCGGGAGCTGCGCGGACCCCACGCCCGCTGGTGGTTGCGCGCCCTCTCGGCCGAGCAGGACGACACCCGCGCCGCGCTCGCGTTCGCCCTCGGCGGCGAGGACCCGGCGGCCGGGCTGCGGCTCGCCGCCGACCTCGCCTGGTTCTGGTACCGCACCGGCCACATCACCGAGGGGCTGCGCTGGCTGCGGGCCGGCCTCGACGCCGCCCCGGACGCGCCCGGCGACGACCGGGCCAGGGCGCTGACCGGCATCGCCTGCCTGCAGTACCTCGCCGGGGACGTCGCCGCCAGCACCGAGGCGATCCTCGTCGCCCTGGAGCTCGCCCGGGCGGCGGGCCGCCCCACGACCCTGGCCCGCGCGTCGGCGTACCTCACCCTGTCGCTGGGCCTGCGCGGTCAGCTGGAGGAAGGGGCCAAGATGGGCGAGGAGGCCCGCGAGCAGGCCATCGCCAGTGGCGCCGACTGGGTCCTGCCCGAGGCGCTGATCAGTATCGGTCTGATCGCCGGTGCGAGCGGCGACGCGGAGACCGCCGCGGCCGCCCTCGACGAGGCGATCAAGGTCGGCACCCGCTGCGGCTTCGTCTGGTCGGCCGGCTCCGCCCGCTGGATCCGCGCCAAGCAGGCCGCCGTCAACGGCGAGCACGACGAGGCCTACAGGCTCACCCGCCGCGCCACCCGCGACCTGGACGAGGAGGACGACGTCACCGGCTGGCTCGCCACGACGCACCTGCTCGCCGGCACGCTCGCCCTCACCGGCCGGCCCGGCGCCGGCGCGGTGCTGCTCGGCGCGGTCGACGCGCTCGGCGGGCAGGTCGGCTACTCACCGCAGCGCATGGACCCGCTCAACGGCCCCCGCAACGTCACCGCGGTCACGTCCCGGCTCGCCCCGGCGGAGTACGACGCGGCGCACCGGCGCGGGCAGCTGATGGACCGGGCGGCGGTGCGCGCGTACATCGACGGGCTCTGACATTGCACGTGGATTGCACGCGGCGGGCCGCACGATGGTCCTCCGCTACAACCACGGAGTATTCGATGAAGTCCTTGACCAGAGCCGCCGCGGCGGCGCTGCTCGCCCTGGCCGGCGCCATAGCCGTGCCCGGGGCGGCGCACGCCACGCCGCTGTGCGACCAACCGGTGCCGCCGCCCGCGTGCGGCGACCAGGACCCTGACCCGGACCCCGGCCCGATCGACACCCCGCCCCGCGGCGCCCTCGACGCAGTCACGTTCACCGGCAACGGCGTCCGCGTCGAAGGCTGGGCCGCCGACGGCGACACCGCCGCGTCGCTGCAGGTCCACGTGTACATCGACGGCACGTACGCCGGCTCGACCGTCGCGAACACCTACCGGGCGGACGTCGCGGCCGTGTACCCGTACTTCGGGGCGTACCGCGGCTACGAAGCGGTGATCCCGGCGAAGCACGGCTCGCACACCGTCTGCGCCTACGCCATCAACGTGACGCCGTCCGGCGCCACCCCCACGGGCAACCCGCAGCTCGGCTGCCGCACCTACAACGCGCCGGCCATCTCGAACATCGTGTCGTTCCACAACGGCCAGCAGTGGATGATCTCGTTCGACGACAACGTCATCGGCGAGACCGGCTTCACGGTCCGCTGGGACTACTGGGTCTGGTACACGATCCCCGGCACCCACGAGCGGGTGCAGACGCCGCGGTACTGGACGTACACGCTGCCGGCGCACGAGGGCACCGGCCGGGTCACGATGCCCGACCAGCGCACCATCAACGCCACCCGGCTGACCGTGACCGCGCCGGGCTTCGGCGGCGCCAGCACCACCGACCTCTACTGAGAGGTCCCTCCTGACCGCACCGGCCCCGGCGACACCGCGCCGCCGGGGCCGGTGCCTCACGTCATCCCTTGCGGGCCTGCCCGGCCCAGTCCTCGCTGCGCTCCCACAGCTCGGCGGCGCGCTTCGGGTCCCGGGCGTACGGCATGTACCCGCGGAACGGCCCGCTGCCGCCGTACTCCGCGGCGACCGCGCAGTCCTCGAGGTACTGCCCGCCCCGCTTGGCCAGGTCCGGCGACACCGCCGCGTAGACCGAGGTCGCCGCGCCCTGCCCGGTCGTCTTGAAGTCCTGCAGCGGCCGGCCCTGCTCGTCGATCCAGCCGAGCTCGACCTGCTCCTCGACGCTCAGGTGCCGCTGCAACGGCGTCAGGATGCCGCCCGGGTGCAGCGCGTTCGCCACGATCCCGTCGCCGGCGTGCCGGCGGTCCAGCTCGACGGCGAGCAGCACGTTGGCGGTCTTCGACTGGCCGTAGGCCTGCCAGCGGTCGTACGGGCGGTCGCGGAAGTTCGGGTCGTCGAGATGTACGTCGCTGCGGTGGTGCCCGGCGGAGCTCACCGACACGACCCGCGCCTCGCCGGCCTGCGCGGCGCCCTCCAGCAGCCGCGGCAGCAGCCCCTGGACGAGCGCGAAGTGGCCGAGGTGGTTGGTGCCGAACTGCAGCTCGAACCCATCGGCGGTCTGCGCGAACGGCGCCGCCATCACACCGGCGTTGTTGACCAGGATGTGCACCGGGCCGCTGATCGTCGCGGCGAACGCGTCCACCGACCGGATCGACGCCAGGTCGAGCTCGGCGAACTCCGCCTCGACGACGCCCCTGGCCTTCGCGACGTCCCGGACGGCGACGATCACCCGGGCGCCGGCGGCGGCGAGCGCCCTGGTCGTCTCGGTGCCGATGCCCGACGCGCCGCCGGTCACGATCGCGGTCCGTCCGCGCAGGTCGACGCCGTCGATCACCTCGGCGGCGGTGGTCTTCGCTCCATAGTTCGCGTTCATACCTCCCACCCTGCGCCTTCGAGCGCGCTCGAAGGCAAGTCGTCCTCAGAACAGGGTGAGGGGCCCGTCGTCCTCGGCCGGCCCGGGCTCCGGCAGCGGTGCGAGCTGCGGCAGGCGGGCCCTGACCTGGTCGTGGAAGCGGCGGGCGAGGGCGGGCGCGTCGGCGTTGTCCGGCGTGTGTACGAAGACCGTCGGCGACCGGCCCTCCCGCAGCCAGCCCGTGACGACGTCGAGCCAGGCCTGCCAGCCGTCGACCGTCCGGTCCGGGTCGTCGCGGCCGAGGTACCGCACGATCGGTGTCCCGGTCAGCGCTCTGGTCCGCCGCGGCACCCGCGGCTTCTTCGTCCACGCGTCGCGCTCGGCGTCGCTGGTCGGCGGGCTGGTGAAGAACGCGGTCGTGTCGAACGGCACCCACTCCGCCGCCACCGTCTCCAGGGCCGTCTCCAGCTCGCGGGCCGCCGCCCGGTCGGCGAAGAAGTCCAGGTGACGGACCTCCACGGCGCACCGCAGCGACGGCGGCATCCGGCGCAGGAAGCGCTCCAGCACCGGCACGTCCCCCGGCCCGAACGACGCGGGCAGCTGGATCCACACGGCGTGGGTGCGAGGGCCCAGCGGCTCGATCGCGTCGAGGAACGCGCGCACGTCGGTGCCGGCGTCGGTGAGGCGCCGCTCGTGGGTGACCCGCTTCGGCAGCTTCACCACGAACCGGAAGTCCGGCCCGGTCTGCCGCGCCCACGTCTCGACGGTGTCCCTGGCCGGTGTGGCGTAGAACGTGGTGTTGCCCTCGACCGCGGTGCACCGCTCGGCGTACGCCTTGAGCCGCTCCTTCCCCGGCCACTGCCACGCCTTGTGCGTCCACATCGCGCACCCCACGTGCAGCTTCACGGGCAGTCCCCCAGCTGCCGCAGGTCCGCCCGGTCGACCTCGCGGGGCTCGTAGCCCTGATGGAAGACCCGCTGCAGCCGCTTCGAGATGCACGGCACGGCCCGGCCGCCGATCGTGCCGATGGTGAGGTCGGCGCGCGGGTAGTCGAACCAGCCGCCGTCGAGCCCCTCCTGCCGTCCTTCACCGTCTTCGGTGAAGGCCACCGGGTGCAGGTCGACATACCCGCCGCCGGGGCCGGCGACCTCGACGCGGACGGGGCGCCAGTCGGTCTCGACCCGGTAGCCGAGCGCCTCGAGGGCCCGCAGCGCCGCGGCCTCCTGGGCGGCGTCGACGGCGAGGTCGAGGTCCCGGTGCTCCCTCGTCTGCCGGCCGACCAGGGCGTCGATGCCCCAGCCGCCGGAGATCCAGTGCGGGCAGCCGGCCGCCTCGAGGGCGTCGAGCACCTCGTGCACCTGGGCCTCGTTCATCGCCGCTTGCGGGCCTTGGCGCCCGGCTGCGGCCTGGCGGGCCTTCTCCTGGCGGGTTGCTCCGGAGCGCGGCCGCGGGTGCTGTTGGCGGTGCGGCCACGCACGATGCCGATCATCTCCTCGACCAGGTCGGTGTGGCGGTCGCGGACCCAGGCCAGCCCCACGGATGACGTCGGGGCGTCGGTCAGCACGCGGTACGTCAGGTCCTTGCGATGGTGGGCGCGGGCGAGGGACTGCGGCACCACCAGTACACCTGCCGAAGACGCGACCCATTCGACCGCGGCGGCCGTCGTCTCCGGCCGCTCCGCCAGCACCGCCGCAGGCATCGACGGCCAGGTCAGGGTGTCGTCGAGCGGGCTCAGGAGGGTCTCGTCGGCCAGGTCGGCGACGGTCAGCTCCTCACCCGCGGTGAGCAGGTGGTCCTTCGGGACGACCACGACGGTGGTCTCGGTGTACAGCGGGATGGCATGGAACGCGTCCGGATCGACCGGCAGGCGGACCAGCCCCGCGTCGGCACCGTCGAGCAGCAGCCCCGGCGCGTCCCGGGCCGGGACGGGCTCGACCAGCAGCTCCACGTCGGGCAGCCGCTCGGCCCACAGACGGGTCCACTTGTCCACGGTCACCCCCGGGACGACGAGCAGGCGAAACGGCGTGGGCATCCGGCCAGGGTACCCTTGGCCGCGTGAGCCCGAAGAAGTCCCAGGTGATGAAGCCCGCCACGGCGGCGCTGAAGCTCGACGTGTATCTGCCCGCGACCCCGCAGGAGTTCCAGGACGGGATGGTGTCCCGCGAGGAGCTCGACGAGCTGCAGCGCAACCCCCCGCAGTGGCTCGCCGACCTGCGCAAGGACGGCCCGCACCCGCGCAACGTGGTCGCGGCCCGCCTGCGGGTGTCCAACAGCGGGCTGGCGCGTGGGGGCATCACCGACCCGCTCACGACCGCGCAGATCGCCGCCCTCGCCGCGGACCCGCCGGAGTGGCTGGTCAAGGAGCGCGAGATCCACGCGGAGAACAAGCGCGAGGAGCGCCGCCTGCAGGCCGCCCGCGAAGAGGCCGCCGCCGCGCCCGCTCAGCCGAAGGCGCCCGCGGCGAAGAAGGCAGCGCCCGCGAAGAAGACGGCGGCGAAGAAGCCCGCTCCGAGGAAGGCCGCCGCCGCGCGCCGCGGCCGGTAGCGCCGCTACGCGTCCAGCAGCTGCTCGCGCAGGATATCGGCGTGGCCGCAGTGCTGGGCCAGCTCGCGCAGCACGTGCAGGTAGACCCAGCGCAGCGGCAGCGGCCCCCGGCGGTTGCCGGGCAGCAGGTCGTCCAGGTCGAGCCCCGCCGTCGCCCGCCGGGAGGCCGCGCAGGTCTCCCGGAACGCCTCGCGCACGGTGGCGATGGTGTCCGTGTCGTCGAGGACGAAACTCTCGTCGGGTGTTTCCGGGATCCCGATCTCGGCCCGGGGCCGGCCGGTGACCGCCTCGTCGAACCACACCTTCTCGACGAACGTGACGTGCTTCACCAGCCCGAGCAGCGTCGTGCGGGACCGCACCAGCGACCGGCGCGCCTGCTCCTCGGTGAGCCCGTCGAGGCACGCGGCGAGCGCCTCGCGGTGCTCGTCGACGAACGTCTCCAGCTGCACCCGCATCGGGTCGTGAAAACCGGTCATCACACGACCTCCAGGCGGCACGGGAACGACGTCACGTCACAAGATCATAGCGGCGTCCCGGTCGTCCGGGGTTCCGTGAGCGCCGCGCGGAGCCGGTCGTAGGTCGGGGCGAGCGCGCGCAGCAGGGCGGCGGCCGCGGGCAGGTCGCCGGTGACCATCGGGTGTTGCAGGGCGCCGACGAGGCGGGCCTGGCCGGCGGCGATCCCCGCCGCGTCCGGGTAGCCGGCCAGGCGCAGGCAGTCGGCGGTGTCGCTGAGCCGGCGGGCGCCGACCCGGATCGCGAAGTGGATGAGGTGCTCGCACAGCCCGCCGCCGGCGCCGGCCGCGACGAGGTCGGCGCACCGCAGCGCGGCCTCGGCGTTGGCGAGGCTGCCGGGCGGCATGCCGGCGCCGGCCCGCGCCCCCCAGCCACTCGACGGCGGTGGGGATGACGGCGCGGATCGCGTCAACGTCGGTCACGTCGGCGACCTTCGTGAAGCCGGTGCGCATGGTGTACGGCTCGCCGTAGTCCACCGTCTCCGCCCGCCAGGCCGCCATGAAGTCGGCGACCGGCACCTGCGCGTACGGGTGGCCGTGCGGGTCGTGGACCAGGACCCGCTCGCCGTCCACGTCGAGGACGACGACGAAGTGGTCGGCGCCGACCGGCCCGGTCATCTCGGGCTGGTGCCGCAGGTGACCCATCTCCAGCGGCCCCGCCCACACCGGGCCGTCCTTCACCGCGGCGGCCAGGCGGGCCAGCGCCGCGGCCGCGCCCCCTCCACTGTGGACGGCCGAGCTCCAGCCGAGCGCGTCCAGCGCCCGCCCCAGTCGCAGACTCGCTTCAGCCGATGTACGCGAGCGCGAAGCCGACCGTCGGGATGCCGAACAGGATCGACACCACGGCCATCTTGGTAATAGTGGGGCGGCGGGTCAGGACCGCGTAGGCGGCGAGCAGGACCGGTGTCATCAGCAGCTGCGGCACGAGGGTCGAGCGCGGCACCAGCACGTCCAGCCATGCCAGCAGCACGCAGAACGCCAGCGCCGCCGCCCACAGCGCGACGCCGAGCCGGTGCGCGGACCGCGGCCCGAACCGCACGGCGAACGTCGTGTCGCCCGCGCCCGTGTCGGCGGCCAGGTCGGTGACGGTGGTCGGCACGTACAGGGCGGCGGCGAAGAGCAGGCCGATCAGCCCGAACTGCCACGGGAACTCCCACGGCGGCCGGGTGATCGCCCAGCCCGCGGCCGGCGACACGACCCCGACGACCAGCGCGTTGACCGCGACGTCCCAGCCAGGCCGGGTCTTCAGCCGCAGCGGCGGCACGCTGTACGCCCAGCCGAGCAGCAGCACCCCGGCGACGCCGAGCACGAACAGCGGCCCCACGTACAGGGCGGCCGCGACGCAGGTGACCGCCAGCCACCGGTACCACACCCGCAAACGCCTGGCGGAGACCGCTCCGGTGACCAGTGGGGCCGTGGCCTTGCGCGGGTTGTCGCGGTCGCTGCGCAGGTCCTGCAGGTCGTTCTGGGCCAGCACGGCGCCCCAGTTGACATCCTCCCCACGCCTACAAACGGGGGATTCCAGCGGTCGCCCGCTGGGGTTCCTGCTTCACCGACGACTGCCCCGTCCGAGAGGACTCTCGTTGAGGTCTTACACCGCCTCCACAGGCGATCACGGAGAGCCCCTCCGCG
>NZ_JBFAJA010000130.1:0-29377 GCF_040654975.1 Dactylosporangium sp. NPDC050588
GCCCGCACCGGCACCTACTCCGCCTGGCTGCTCGGCTACGGCTCCACCCACACCGAGTCCATCTCCCAGGCGGTCACCATCCCCGCCGGCTGCTCGGCGACCCTGACCTTCTACACGCACATCGACTCCGCCGAGACGACCACCACGACGGCGTACGACAAGCTGACCGTCACGGCCGGCTCGACCACCCTCGGCACGCTGTCCAACCTGAACAAGGCCTCCGGGTACGTCCTGCGCACGTACAGCCTGAACGCCTTCGCCGGCCAGACCGTCACCATCAAGTTCAACGGCACGGAGGACTCGTCACTGCAGACGTCCTTCGTCATCGACGACACCGCCGTCACGGTCAGCTGACACCCGCCCGCGGAAGCCGCGACGCCCCGGTCCGACGACTGGGGCGTCGCGTGTTCGGTCTCAGGCCGGGCGCACCACCAGGTCGACCGACTCCGGCCCG
This sequence comes from Dactylosporangium sp. NPDC050588, assembly GCF_040654975.1. Classification (NCBI taxonomy): domain Bacteria; kingdom Bacillati; phylum Actinomycetota; class Actinomycetes; order Micromonosporales; family Micromonosporaceae; genus Dactylosporangium; species Dactylosporangium sp. NPDC050588. The sequence goes on from NZ_JBFAJA010000130.1 coordinate 455, forward strand.
AGCGGGACGTCGAAGTAGGCATCGATGATGTACGTGCCCGGCTCCAGTTCGACGTGCATCGTGACCTCCGGGCTCTCCCCGACGTCCCCGACGACCAGCCGGCCGGACGCCACCGCGAGCGCCACGGAGGCGATCGGCGCCCGGCCGTCGCCGTGACCGAGCCGGTCCCGCCAGACCCGGACCGTCACGTCGCCGAACTGCATGTGCTCGACACTGAACACGACCACGTCACCCCCGGCGACGAACTGCCACCCGGCGGGCAGTTGCTCGGGCAGGCTCTCGAACGTGCAACCGGCGTCCGACACGACCAGAAGACCCCACCCGTAGGGCGCGGTTCCCTGCCTGATCAACACCGCGGCCACCGCCCTGCGGCACACGCTGCTGCCTCGCTCGCCGTCTCGGAGAAGTCGCTCATGATCCGCATTGTCGCGCGGACGCCTCGCCCGGTGGGAAGCGGCTCGGTGACGGTGACGCACCTCGATGCCGCTGAGGAGCGCGGGCGATGCTGCCCGCTCAGGACGTGTCCTATCTGCCGAGCCGGCCCGACCCTCGCCGCCCCGCCGTCATCTGGGTCCGGTGATCGACAGGACCGGCTACCTGTCGGGCCTGGGCCCTCGGCTCTTCGGCCCCTCGGCTCTTCGGCCCCTCGGCTCTTCGGCCCCTCGGCTCTTCGGCCCCTCGGCTCTTCGGCCCCTCGGCTCTTCGGCCCCTCGGCTTCTCGGCTTCTCGGCCCCTCGGCTTCTCGGCCTCCCCGCGCAGACGTTGGTCAATGCCCCGGAATGTACCTTTTGGGGAATCGACGCTGCGCGATCCACCTACATTTCAGAGATCCACTTGGGGGTGGATCGCGCACCGTCCATGGAACGAAGGTCGCAAATGCGGGCATTGATCAATGTCTGTGCAGGAGCCGCGTCGAAGGTGGGCGCGCGGGCGCCAGGCCCGAAATCCGTGCTGCCGGCGATGTACCTTTCACCACCCGCCGACCCCACTGAGCAGCGACGACGATAAATGTCGGGCCGTTCTTTCGCGAGTCGGCGGAAGGCTGCCTAGCGTCCGCATGCAGGAGCGTTCCCGTCGCTCCATCGACGCAGGCAAGGAGGCAGCATGAGAAACACGCTGCGCGCCGCCGCCGCGACCGGTCTGCTCGCCGCAGCAGGCATGGTGGCGCTGGTGGGTTCCGCCCAGCCGGCCCTCGCCGACACGCAGATCTGTGAGACCTACGGGTCCACGACGATCGGCGGCCGGTACGTGGTCATGAACAACAACTGGGGCAACAGCGCGACCCAGTGCATCAACGTGACGAGCACGGGCTTCTCGATCTCGCAGATCAACGCGAACAAGCCGACCAACGGGGCACCGGCGTCCTACCCCGCCATCTACGTCGGCTGCCACTACAGCAACTGCTCGCCGGGCACCAACCTGCCGATGCAGATCAGCGCGATCAGCTCCGCGCAGACCAGCATCTCGTACAGCTACGTCGGCGGCACGTACGACGCGGCGTACGACATCTGGATGGACCCGACCCCGAAGACCAACGGCGTCAACGCGACCGAGATCATGATCTGGTTCAACCGCCAGGGCTCGATCCAGCCGGTCGGCAGCCGCGTCGGCAGCGCGTCCATCGCCGGCCGCACCTGGGAGGTCTGGCAGGGCAACAACGGCGGCAATGACGTGGTCTCCTACGTCGCGCCGTCGCCGATCAGCAGCTGGAGCTTCGACGCGAAGGCGTTCATCAACGACGTCATCAGCCGGGGCAAGGCGACCACGTCGTGGTACCTGACGAGCATGCAGGCCGGCTTCGAGCCGTGGATCGGCGGCCAGGGCCTCGCCGTCACCGCGTTCTCCGCCTCCATCAACGGCGGTGGCGGCGGCGGTGGTGGCGGTGGCGGCACCGCCGGCTGCTCCGCCACGTACCGGACGACCAACAGCTGGCAGGGCGGCTTCCAGGGCGAGGTGACGGTGCGCAACACCGGCACATCCGGCATCTCCAGCTGGAGCACCACCTGGTCCGGCGGCAGCGCCACGATCAGCAACCTGTGGAACGGCCGGGTCACGTCGACCTCGCCGATCACCGTCCGCAACGAGACGTACAACGGCTCCCTCGGCGCGAACGCGACCACCACGTACGGCTTCACCGCCGGCGGCACCGCCCCGTCCTCGGTGAGCTGCACCGCCGCCTGACCCAACTGAAAACGAGGCCGGCTCCGCACCCGTGGCGGAGCCGGCCTGCCCGTTCCGTCCGAAAACCGTTTGAGCGCACCTGATGCGTGTTCGTAGGTTGTCTGTGGCCCAGTCGCCGCGAGGACAGAGGACAACCGCGTGACCCCGCCCGCTCTGTAGACCTGACGCTCTTCCGCTCGCCTTCAGGCCGACCTCCCGTCGGTCCCGCCGGGCTGCCCACGTGCGCCCGCGCACGCAGCGTTCGAGGCCGCGCTTCCGGCCTCGGGTCAGGTCTTCAGAGAGATCATCATGTCGTCACAACCTCATGCCGTGCTGCCCTGGACCGTCCGCCGCACCAGGCTGCCGCTGCTGTCGCTGCGGTGCCTGGACTGCCGGTCGGAGTCCGCCACCACCGGCGAGGGCAGGTTCCGCGTCAACGCCAACGGCAAGCTGCTGGACGTGTGGCTCCTCGTGCGGTGCGTGTCCTGCGACCGCACGAGCAAGCTCACCGTGCACGAGCGGACGCCGGTCAGGTCCATCGACCCGGCCCGCCTCGACGGGTACCACGCCAACGATCCGGACCTGGTGGCCGCCACGCTGCTGGATCCGCTGCTCGCCCGGCGCAACCGGTTCGTCCTGGACTGGCGGGACGCCTGGCGGCTGGACACCCCACCGGCCCGCCCGGACGTGACGTGGCCGGTCCAGGTGGAGGTCACGTTCGCCGACCCGGTCCCGGTACGTCCGGACCGGCTCATCGCCGAGCACCTCGGCCTCACCAGGTCCGAGGTGTCGCTCCGGGTCAAGAGCGACGTCTCGCTGCGCCGCCCGACGACCACGGGCTTCACGTTCCTGGTTCTGGGGAAGGCCGCTGAACGCGGCTGACCGGTGACGACCGCCGCCGGGTCGCGCGCCCGGCGGCGGTCGTCGCGGCTCAGCCGCCGCAACCGCTGCTGCCGCCGCCTCCACCGCACGATGCGCCGCTGCCGCACGACGACGAGCCGCAGCTGTTGGTGGAGCTGGGCATCGAGGTGCTGCCGTCGGAGGACGAGGTGCCACGCCGGGCGTGCGACGCGGACGCCCGGCGCGGCGGAGGGGCGGGTCGCGGGCGCAGGCCGGCGGCGAAGGCCGGGTCGCCGGCGCGTAGCGCGCTGTCGCCCCACAGGGCCACGGCCATGGCCGCGCCCGCCGGACCGTAGGTGGCCCAGGACGGGTTGAGCTGCGGTGCCAGATGCCGGTGCTCGTGCCGGGCGTCCGCCCAGACCGACGATGCGTCGCGCGCCCGCGGCACGTCGAGGTTCGCCACCATGAGCAGGACCGCGCCGTACACGATGAGCGACACGACCAGATAGCCGACCGGCCGGTGGTTGACCAGCCCGGCGACCAGCCGGACCGCGCCGAGGGCGAGCAGCGCGCCCAGCGGCACCCAGCCGCGGATCGCGAGCCGGCGCTCCCGCGCGCGGTCGGCGCGCAACCCCCGCCGGCGCAGGTCGGCGTCGACCGCGTCGAGCGCCGCCGCGACCACACCGACGAGCTGCAGGTCACGGGCCGGCGTCGGCACTCGGACCGCCGCGAACAGCGCCCGCTCCAATGGCGTCGCGCCGGCTGGCAACGCGTCGTCACCGCCGGACGCCGCGCTCCGCGACACCACACCACCGGCAGCCTCGACCACACCCCGGGCCCGCAGCGCGGCGAGCCCGGCGTCGACGGCGCCCGACCGTTGCGCGTTCATCATCGCGAGCTGCTCGGCGGTGAGCTCCGCGGTGTCCGGCCGCTCCAGCCGCCGCGTCCGCAGCCACCGCCACAGCAGCGGCACGCCGACGGCGAGCACCCCCGCCGCGTGGAACAGCCAGAGAAACCCCGGTCCCGAGACACCCCACGTCTCGCCGGCCGCAACGATCGTCCCCATCCGCCCACCCCCGTGACCGATGTCGTGCCCTCATTGTCGGCATCGACCGGCGTCGTCTGTCACGGTCGCGCCGGGACGCTTGAGCAACTCTTGCTCAAGGCGCTGCTGCCCGGCGTCACGTGTATGAGGGCCCGCATCTTGAAGACGTGCGGCGCCAGCAGGAAGGCGGCGACGGGCGGCCATGACGCGAGTGCCCGCATCACCTTCGGGCCGCAGTACGTCGCGGCGATAGCCTCGCAGCAGACCTACACGTTCCTGCACGAGTCGTCCCACGCCGCCCTGCACACGAAAGACGTGTCGTACACGGTACGGCGGCGGTTCTTCCTGCTGGACGGGCGGGACGCGCTGCGCGACGCCGACAGCATCGCGCTCTTCGTCATGCTGGCGATGGACCCCGACTTCACCGCGCGGAAGTTCGCACCGCAGGACGGCTACACCGGACTGTCGCTGCCGCAGATCGACGTCGCGAGGCGGACGATGGCCGACGTCGAGACCTGGCTGGGCCTGGCCGCCCACCACGTCGACCATCTCTACCGAAGGTCTGGCAGCGCCTGCTCAACCGGGCCGCCACCGCCATCGACGAGGACATCCGCGGCGCGGTCGCCAGGGCGTTCCCGGGCGTGCTGCAGGACACCCTCGCCCGACCCGACGACATCGTCCTGACCGGCATCCACTGGCGGCTGAAGGAGATCCGGGCTCTCATGGACAAGCCGCTGCAGGTGGTCGCGGCGGACAACCCGGCGGCGCTCAGCCCGGCGACGCTGGTGCTCCCGCCCCTCTTTTTCGACCTGGACCCCGCCGACCGCCGGGAGGTCCTCATCAACCAGATGGCCGGCCAGGTGCCCGCGATCCCGCCGTACCACGCGCCGGGCTACGCCCACCTGGTCGCCGTCCTGGCCGAGCTGAAGCAGTTCTGACCCGGCGGGCGACGGCCTCAGGACCACCTGACGACGGTGAGGCCGTCGCCCGCGGTGACCGGGCCGCGCAGCACCACGCTGTCGTGCTCACCGAGCAGGAGCGCGTCGCCGAGCGGTGCATGGTGCTCGTAGGCGCCCTCGACCGCGAGGGTGTCCGGCCGGTGGACCGTCACGCCGTGGCGGCGGGCCACCACGATCCTGCCCGCGCTGTCCGCGCCCAGCACCTCGACCGCGTCCGCGCCGATGGCCGCCTGCCGCAACGGCTGCAGCGTGTACGCGTCGAACGCCACGAGCTGCGTCGGCCTCACTGATCCGGCAGAGACCGAACGTGGCCAGTGCCCACGCGCCATCCTGGTGGCCGCTGTCGCCGTCGAAGACGACCGCGCGCAGGTCGCCGGAGACGGCCTTGCCGACCCGGACGTCGCCGGTGAAGGCGTCACATTGGTACAGCTTGCCACCCGGCAGCGTGGACAGGACGCTCGCCGTGCCGGGCACCCGGACCAGGTCCGCGCCGTACCCAGTCGGCGATGTGACCGGCAGCTTCCACCGCAGCGTCTCGAACCGCACGTGAAGACTCTGGCCGCCGAAGATCACCGAGTCAAACGCCGGCTGGCGGCGCCGGACGGGCAGGGTGAATCGCCTCCATCGTAACGGCGGGCGGCGGGGTGGGTCACTCGGGTGAACGAACGCTGTCGATCCAGGGCAAGACCGGCCTATGGTTGCCGTCCGCGACACCGGCGATCGGTTCGGAGGTTTCCGCTGTACGTCAACGACGCCTTCCTCGCCCACCACTACAAGCCTGTCCGGGTCCGCCTTCGGGGGCTGGCCGTCAATCCCGCGCTGCCGGGGGAACTGCTGCGCCGCCTGCTCGACGAGCAGTTGACCGAGGTCGGGTTCGACCTGGAGGCACGGTCGGTCTGGACCGACGAGCAGGTCGACGTCATGGTCACGCACCCGCAGGCGCAGGTGCGCCGCGTGCTCGCCCAGGCGCACCACGTCCGGCCCGAGCAGCGTGACCGGCTCGTCGACGACCCGGACGACTTCGTGCGGCGGCTCCTCGCCGAAGGGCCGCAGCCATTCCGGCTCTGGATCGAGGAGCCGGAGCCGGCCCTGACGGTCCGGGGCTACGAGCGGCTCATCGAGCGGATGCCGAGAGCCGTGGACCTGATCGAGGGCAGTCCATACGTGCCACACGAGTTGCGTGAACGGCTCTGGCCGGCCGGGCCCGGAGCCGACCCGGACAGGGAGCCGCTGACCCGCGCCGCGGCCGAGACGATGGTCGCCGCCGGCCGCCCGTACACCCGTACACAGGCCGCGGCGCACCCGGAGCTGCCGGCCGACCTCGTCGAGCGGCTCGCCGCAGACCCGGACCACGGCGTCCGGCTGGCCGTGTCGATGCGGCCCGAGCTGACCGAGGAGCAGCGTGCGGCGATCGACTACCGGGTCGGGCCGGAGGACCGGATCCAGCCGGCGGAGTGGGCGCGCCGCACCCGCGACCCTGAGGTGCAGCGGCGCTGCGCGGCGTCGGCGCACATCGGCCTGCGGCGCAGCGTCGCGATGAACAGGCAGCTGGCGGTGGACCTCGTCGCCGTGCTCGCCCGGGACGCGGACTTCGCCGTCCGGCTCCTGCTGTGCGAGTCCCAGGCGGCGGTGCCGGCCGAGACCGTGATCGCCACGTTCCTGGAGGCGCGGACGATGACCAAGGAGCGGCTGCTGCAGCATCCGGCGATCCGGCGGGACAGCCTGGCGCACCTCGCCGACGACCCCGACCCGCGCCGCCGGGCGTTCACCGTCTACGACCGCGCGGTGCCCGCCGACGTCATCGAACGGTTGAGCCACGACCCCGAGCCGGTCGTGCGCGGCTGGTGCGCCGGCGATGCCCGCCTGTCGCCGGGGCGGGTGCTCGACCTGTTCGACGACCCGTTCAGTACAGGAGGGGCCGCCGCCAACCCGAGGCTGGCGGTGACGGCCATGCGGAAGATCATCGACGACGCCGCGAGCCTGCACGACGAGCAGCCGCCCAAGGACATGACGGTCTACCTGGGCAACTGGTCACCGGACAACCTGCCGACCGGCGACTGAGCCCGGGGGCACGAACACAAAGGGGCGGCGCTCACCGTTGAGCGCCGCCCCTTGCCGGTCAGGTCAGGACTCGAAGACCTTCGGGTCGCCGACGACGGCCTGGGCCTGGTACATCTGGCCGGTGAACACGACCCGCAGCCGCAGGCAGCCGGCGACGGTGACCTTCAGGTCCTCCGGGTGGCCGAGGGTGACCTGCTTGTCGAACACGGACGTGTTGTCGGCGAAGACCTGGACCCGGATCGGGACGTTCGGCTTGCTGTGGTCCTCGATGCCGACGATGCCGGTCAGGGTCGTGTACTTGCGGGACAGGTTGATGTCGATCGTCGCCTCGACCACCCTGGTCGTGCCGTTGTTGCAGCAGCTGAAGCCGCTGGACCAGCCGCTCACCGACTTCTTGCCGTTGATGTCGATGTCGGTGGCGGTGTAGTACATGTCGGTGCGGCCGGCGATGAAGCCGGCCTCGTCTGCGGCGTTGCCGGACAGCCGCAGGCCGAAGGCGGCACCCTCGTTGAAGCTGGGCGACACCGACGGGTCCGCCGAGGCGGACGCGGGCGACGACGCCTCGTCGGTGAGCGCCGCCTTGGTGTCGGCCGGGCTCGGCGGGGCGGCCGCCGTCGTCGGTGCCGGGTTCGCCGCGCCGGCCGTCGTGGCGGTCGCGGTGCCCTTCGCCGAGGTGTCGGACGGGTCGTCGCCGCCGCTCATCCCGTACGCGACGGCACCGCCGGCCAGGGCGAGCACGACCGCGGCCGCCGCGACGGCGATGACGACCGTGCGCCGGCGGCCACCGCCGCCGGGCGGGGCGGGCACGGGCGCGCGCAGCGGCGACACGCCGGCCATCGTCGGCGGCATGAACGTGCCGGTCGCGGTCTGGTCCGCTGCCGCGAACGTCGGCGGCAGCATGCCCAGCCCGCCGCCGGACTCGGTGACCTGCGACAGGGTGTCGGTGAGCGAGCCGAGCCAGACCCGCAGGTTCGGCGGGCGGTGCGTGGGCGGCGCGGCCAGGGCCTGCATGAGCTGGTTGACCAGGGCGGGCCGGCGGGCGCTGATCGGGTTGGTGCGCAGCCGCTGGTCGACCGCGGCCAGGTCGGGGCCGCCGTGCGGGCCGACCGGCGGGGGCTCGCCGAGGATGGTGTGCACGACGGTCGCGGCGAACGCGAACCGGTCCGCCGCCGGCGACGTGCGTCCGTCCGGGCCGAAGAGCTCCGGCGCCGCGTACGGGCGGCTCCGCCCGACCCTGCCGCCGCCGTCGGTGAGGCGGGTCAGGCCGAGGTCGACCAGTACCGTGGACCCGTCCGGGCGGATCACGATGTTGCTGGGCTTGACGTCGCCGTGCGCGACCGGCACCGCCGTCTGCGCGCCGGAGTGCATCTCGTCGAGGGCGGAGGCGACGGTGGTCAGCGTCCGCAGCCGGGCCGACACGCTCGCGTCCGGGTGCTCGTCGAGCCACTCGCGCATGGTGACGCCCTCGATGTGGTCCATGACGACGTACCGCATGGCGCCCGCCGGTGTGGTCCCGGCGCGGTGCCGCGGCGGACCGGTGAACACCTCCAGGACCCGGACCAGCCCGGGATGGCTGATGCTGCGCAGCAGGTGACCGTGCCGGACCCAGTCCTCCTCGGAGTCCTGCCCGGGGACGCCCGCGGGGAGGATCTTCACCGCGACGTTCCGGCGGCCCTCGGCCGACAGCGGCAGGATCGCGGTCCAGACCTCGCCCTCGGCGCCGCCGCCGAGGCAGCTGATCAGCTGGTACGTCTCCGGCGCCGACTGCGGTCCGACCCAGAACCGGTCGTCATCGGTCATTGTGCAACTCCCAAGGGGCTTCTGTGGTCAGCGTCAGACACCGTTTCATGCGCTTGTCCTACTGCAAAGGCACATCCGGATCGCAATCGATGACCGACCGGCCCAGTCGCGCACCTGGCCGGTTTGTCAGAGTGCTCGGCATGACCGCTGCGATCCAGGTGCTGTGCCGCGACCGCGACGGCGTGCTGCACAGCGGCCCGCCCCGCCCCGTCACCCCCGGCGTGGCGGTGCTCGTCGGCCGGGAGGGCGACCTGGCGCTCGGCGTCGAGCCCGCCGACCCGAAGGTGTCGCGGCGGGCGGTGGAGGTCACCCGGACAGGGTCCGGCTGGCGGGTCGACGTCACCAACCGCAACGGCGTCGTCGTCCACCCGTGGGGCCAGCCGCCCGGGCTCGCCCCGGCGAGCAGCGTGCACGTGTGGCCGCGGGTCGCGTTGCGCGTCGCCGGCCGGCCGGAGCTGCAGCACTGGGTGCTGCTGACCGACGACGCGCTGCGGGTGCCGCGGCCCGTGCCGGTGCCCGGCACGTCGCTGACCGAGACCGCGGACCAGCCGCGGCCGCTGACCTGGCCGCAGGAGCAGGCGGTGCGGGAGCTGTTCGCCGAGCTGCTCGCCTGGCCGCCGCTGGTGCCGGCGACCCCGCTGCAGCTCAAGCAGGTCGGCACCCGGCTCGGGCTGAAGACCGAGACGGTGCAGCGGCGGCTCGAGGAGGTGCGCAAGAAGGCGGTCGCGCTCGGCCTGGCCCGCACCGGCTCGCTCACCGACCCGGAGTATCTGTACGTGCTGGTCCGCGCCGGCTATCTGGAGCCCGCCGGCGACGCCCGCTGAACGAGGCTGGATCACGGGACACAGCGTGCCCGGTCCGCGGCGGGCGCACGAGACTGCTGCACAGCAGTCTCGTGCCGGCCTGTGACCGCGTGGTGACCTGATCGGGCAACGCCGCTTGGGGCGCTGGGCTGGTCCGTCAGGAGGGGAGCCCGGCGCCCGACCCACGCGGCGACACCTCGGAGTAGGAGCACGCCATGCATTGGAGCGCATACGAAGTGTTCTCGGTCCTGTCCGGGATCGTCCTGATCGGGCTGGCGCTGGTGCCGTCGATGAAGGCCAAGGACCGGGCCTGGTCGGCGCTGGGCGGGATCGCGTTCGCCGGCTACGGCTTCTACGTCGCCGGCCAGGACAGCGGCACCTGGACGTTCCCGGTCGTCATCTTCGTCATCCCGTTCGCGGCGGTGCTGTACCTGCTGGTCGCGAAGTTCGGCAAGGGCAGCACCGAGGACGGTGACCGGTGATGAGCGACGCACCCCGCACCCGGCCCGGCGCCGGCGACATCATCGGCCGGGTCGTCTTCGGCGGCTTCTGGAGCGCGGTGACGCTCGGCGCGGTCATCTTCGCGTTCAGCAGCTTCTCCGGCGGCGACAGCGGCCCCGGCCTGGGCGCCCTCGTCATCGCCGCCCTCACCGGCCTGTACGCGCGGTACATCTTCCGCGGCGGCCGGATCCGGTTCCTGTCCTTCTGACCCCCCTCTTCGGACGGGGGAAGTCCGGCCGCGGGTCCGATGATCGGGCCCGCGGGCCGGGGCTACGGTAACCACTCTTCGACGAAAGGCAGTGACCCCGATGCCAGCCGGAACGTTCGACACGGCCGAGATCGCCAACCACGCCGCGCTCACCAGGCAGCGCGCCGCCGACCTGGAGCAGGCCGTCGCGAACCTGCGCGCCGCCGCCAGCCAGCTCGCCGCGGTCTGGACCGGCCCCGGCGCGCAGGCCTTCCAGAACACCCGCACCCAGTGGGAGAAGGCGGTCGTGCCGCTGCAGGAGACCCTCGACGCGATGGGGCAGGCCCTCGGTCAGGCAGGCACCGCGTACGAGAGCACCGAGAGCTCGATCGCCAAGGCCTTCGGCGGCTGAGCCGGCCGTGCGAGCCTCCTACGACACCACCGCGATGCGTGGCTGCGCCGACCAGCTCGACGCCGCCACCACCGCCCTGACCGCCCTCACCCGCCAGCTGACCGCGCTGCCGCGGCATGCGGTGCCCGACGTCGTCGACGGCGCCCTGGACCGGCTCGGCCGCCGCGGCGTCGACCTGATCGCCGACATCGTCGAGGAGAGCCACGCCCTCGTCGACGGGCTGCGGCAGGCCGCGCACGCCTACGACGAGGTCGACCGGGCGCTCATGCGGACGTTCCAGTGACCGCGCGGACGAGCAGCCTGCTGCGCGGCGGCGACCCGGCCCCCGGCGACCCGGCCGCGGTGCGGCGGCTGGTCCGGCAGCTGCGCGACGCCGTCGACCGGATCGGCGACGCCACGGCCCTCATCAGAGCGGTCGGCTCCGACGGTACGGTGTGGACCGGCGCCGCCGCGTCCGCCTTCACCGCGCGGCGCACGCAGCTGCTGACCCGGCTCAACACCGCGCACGCCGCCTACGACGGCGCCGCCGACGCGTTGCAGCGCTGGCTGACCAGCCTCCAGCACGCCCAGGCGGAAGCGGCCGCGATCGTCGCGAAGGCGCACGCGCTGCCACCCTCCGACGGGCACCCGTCGCCGGCGCTGGCCGCGCTCCAGCACGCCAGGGACCGCCTCGAGGCGCGCGCCCGCGCCGAGGCCCGCGCCTGCGCGCACGACGTGGAGGCCGCGACCGACGCCGTCGGGCAGTTCGCGCACGGGTTCTGGCAGCACGTGTCCGACGAGCTCACCAAGGACCTCCTCGCCGCCAACCACGTGCTGGAGAAGGCGAGCGCACTGCTGGGCATGGCGGCGCTGCTGACCTGCTGGATCCCGTTCGCCGGGGAGGTGTTCGCGACCGCGGCGCTGGCCACCTCGGCGCTGCTGGTGGTGTCCGACGCGCTGCTGTTCGCCGGCGGCCACAAGTCCGGCAAGGAGCTGCTCGTCGACGCGGGCGGCCTGGCGCTCGGCGGCGCGGGCGGCGCGGCGAAGGGCGCCTTCGCGGCCGCCAAGCAGGCTTCCGTCTTCACCGCGGCGGCCAAGCAGGCCTCCGTCCTGCGGCACGCCGCCGATGACGCGGAGCTGCTCGGCGCGCTGGCGGGCGCGGCCCGGGCGAACTCGTCGGCGGGCGTCGCCTTCCGGTCGGCGGTGTTCGACACGGTGCACCCGATCCGGTCCGCGCAGGGCAGCATCATCGATGCTTCGGTGACCCGGCCGCTGTTCGACCTCGCCCAGCACTACCGGCCGATGACGCTGCTGGAGCAGTGGCGGCCGTCCGACGTCACGCAGCTGGTGTCCGGCACGGTCGTCACGGTCGACGCCGGCAACACCGTGCGCGAGTTCCGCCAGCAGATCCTGAGCGGGCAGCCGTGACCGGCTGGAGCACGTGGGCGGCGCCGCCGGTCAGCGTCGACCTGCCGCCGGCCTGGACCGTGCTGCGCACCGCCGCCGACGACCTCGACGCGCAGGTGACCGCCCTCCTGCTGGCCCAGCTGCCCGACGACGCCGCGCCGCAGCTGCGGGCCGAGGTCGCCGAGCAGTGGCGGCAGGTCGCGCGGGTGTCCGCGGCCGCGGGCGCGGTCCTCGCCGGCTTCGGCGCCGCCGCCGACCCCGGCGCCGGCCAGCTGGTCAGCGCTTCTGTCCTGGTCGCGCCGCAGCGGTGGTACCGCAGCGACCCCGCCGAAACGGAGCTGCAAGGACCACGGGACCGGCTCCGGTCGCCGGCCGGTGCCATGGAGCGGGCGCTGCGTCTGGTCCGTGCCGCGAGCCCGCTCGGCCCCCTGGCGGAGGTCGTCGCCGAGTACTCCGTCACCCCACCGACCGGTGACGCGTGGACGCTGGTGTTCCGCACGCCCGCGGTCCGGCACCTGGAGGAGCTCGTCGCGGTGTTCGATGCCGTCGCCGCCTCCCTCCGCATCACGGCATCCGCCCCGCCGCCGGCCGACGAGGACGGCCCTGCATTCAGCTGAAACCGGCGTGCGTGCCGGCGGCCATGACGATTACCGTTCGCGGGTGGCATCGAACCTCGAATGCGTCGGTCTCGGCTTCGACGACCGCGACGACTTCCAGCGCTTCATCGCCGACGCGCTGCGCACCGCCGACGTGCTGGGGCGCGCCGGCGACCTGACCGTCCACCGGTGGCAGGACCCGAGCGGTGCGCGCATCGTCGTCGCCACGAGGGGCCGGCAGCTCGTGGAGTTCCTGCCGTCCTACGCCGGCACGCCCGGTCCGGTGCTCGCCGACGTCCACAACGCCAACGACGAGGTCACGATCGCCGACGTCGTCGACGAGTCCGGTGAGAAGGTCGGGATGCTCGCCGCCGAGTTCGAACAGCGACGGCTCCTGCCGACGGCACCTTCGGGCGGCCGGGCGACGGTCGTCGCCCTGGGCGTCGACGTGGCCGTCCACGCCGACGCCGACGCGTTCGCCGCGTCCGACGACAGCCTGCTGAGCCCGCGCTCCTCCGACGACCCGGACGAGCCACCCGCCCACTACGTCGAGAACGGCTGGCCGTGGCCGCCCCGCATGGCGGCGAGCTCGTTCATCTCGTACGGCGTCTTCGGCGCCCCCGAGAACGCCGAGGCCTACGCCCGCCTGAACGGCACGGTCCTGCACGCGTCCCGCAAGACCGTCGCGGCGACCGGCCAGCAGTTCATCACCGCCCGCGTGCAGTGCGGCGTCTTCGAGACCGACGTGTGCCTGCCCGCGGCCGCCGGCACGCCCGACCCGCTCCCCGGCAACGTCATCGCCGGGACGGTCTTCCTCGTCGCGTCACTGCCCCAGCTCCCACCCCCGCGCAAGCGCGGCTTCCTCCCCTGGAAGCGCTGACGCTGGTCCGGGTCAGTCGTCGAACCTGAATCCGCGGGCCTCGGCAACATCCACCAGGTGCCGGATCCGATCGCCGCTGACCGCGACTTCCCGCAGCCGGGCGGCCAGTTCGTCGAGCGCGACCCGATCCGGGCCAGAGGCAAGGAACGCACCCGCCTCTGAGTCGAACTCACCGTCGTCGGGCTGACCGTCGTTGCCGGCGGCTTCAGACTTTGGATCCTGGCGGAGGACACCCCAACGGGCCCATGGGCGCCCCCGGACAACATCCACGTGCGCCCGGCCGGCATCGATGAACTGGCATCGTTACCGCTCGCCGCCTCCCGCGACGCCGACTAGCCTCGATGTGAATTGGGTTGCATGCCTGCTTGTGGCCAGCTTGAATCGGCGCCCGTGACAGCTGTCGGTGAGCTTGTTCGCCCAGATCGGTATCCACGCTCGTCCCGGTACGACCCGGCCTGGCTGCTCGATCTGGACATGGGGCCGAACCCGTTGTGGCTGCTGGAGGACCTGGCCCGGGATCTTGACCTGCGTCCGGGAATGCGGGTCCTGGACCTGGGCTCCGGCAAGGGGGCGACGTCCGTGTTCCTGGCCCGTGAGTACGGCGTCCAGGTCGTGGCGGCCGATTGGTGGATCGCGCCGGATGAGGCGGCGGCCGTGTTCGCCGACGCCGGCGTTTCCGGCCAGGTGACCGCCGTGCGGGCCGAGGCGCACAACCTGCCGTTCGCGAAGGGCAGCTTCGACGCCATCATCAGCATCGACGCATTCGAGTATTTCGGCACCTCTGACTGGTACCTGCCATACCTCGTGGGGTTCCTGCGGCCCGGCGGTCAGCTCGGCATGTCGACGCCGGGCATGACCCGGGAGGTCCGGGAGCTCGGGGCGATCCCGGGGCACATCAAGGAACTGTTCGGCTGGGAGCCGATCGCCTGGCACACCGCCGAGTGGTGGCGCTTCCAGTGGGAAGTCACCGAACTGGTGACCGTCACATCGGCACGACTGCAGGAGGATGGCTGGCGGGACTGGCTGCTCTGGACGCAGGCGGTGGCCGAGCACACAGGCGACCGGGCCGGCCGGCAGCACAATCGCCAGGCGGTGATCGACCTGCTCACCGCAGACGCCGGCGAGTTCCTCGGCTTCGCGATGGTGACGGCGACGAAGAACTGACGAGAACGTGAGGTTCACGTCGGCTATCAGCGCAGAACTCCGCCCGTTTTGTCTGCGTCATCGGTCGATGTCAAGGCAGCCGGGTTGCGGCGATGACGCCAACGATCGCTGCGACGGCCAGGACCGCGAACACCACGCTGAAGGCCAGTGTCGGAGACGTTGCCAGGCCGGCCAGGACCGCGCCCGTCACCGCGACGCCCGTCACCGCCGCCACCTGCCGGACGGCGCCGAACATCCCCGAGGCCGCGCCGGCCGCCGCCGCATCCACGGACGCCATCGCGGCAACCGACAGCGGCGACCACGCCACGGCATTCGCGACCCCGAGCACCGCGGCCCCGGGTGCCATCCACCACGGGTCGACTTCCAGGACGACCACGAGTCCGATCAGCACCAGACTTGCCGCCAGCAGCACCATCCCCAGAGTCGCCGGACGGCGTGGTCCCGCCCGGTCCACCCATCGGCCGGCCGTGGGGGACAGCACGGCCGCCACAACAGCGTCCGGGGCCATCACCAGGGCCGCCTCCATCGGCCCAAGCCCCCGTACGTCCTGCAAGTACAGCATCGCCGGTAGCGCCATCGCGATGAAGACCGTGCCCAGGGCCGCCATCGCCACGCTCGCGGCCCGGTATCCGGCCGAGCGGTAGAGCCCCAATGGCGCCAGGGCCGCAGGGCCCATCCGCCGCTCGTGGACCGCGAAGACGACCAGCAGCGCCGCTGCGACGGCGACAGCGGCAGCGATCGCGGGTGCCGAGATGTCACGCCAGGCGAGCAGCGCCCAAACGAGAACCCCAAGTCCAGCCGTGCTCGTCACCGCCCCCAGCAGGTCGAGCTGCGCGGCCCTACCTCGGCTGCCGGGAATCCACCGCCACCCCATGAGCAGCGCGACACCGCACAGCGGAACGTTGACCCAGAAGATCCACCGCCACTCGAGGACCGCTGTCAACAGGCCCCCGAGGACCGGACCGAGGAGTGCGCCGGCCGCCGCGACAGAGCCCCACGCACCGAGAGCACGCCCGCGCTCCTCGGCGACGAACAGGCGGCGGATCAGCGTGAGCGGCTGAGGAGCCATCGCGGCCGCCGCAAGACCCTGCACAACCCTGAACAGCACGAGCCAGCCCACCGACGGCGCCATCCCACACAACGCCGAGGCCACCGCGAAGCCCGCCATCCCGACCAGGAACACGCGCTTGGGGTCGTACCGATCGCCAAGCCTCCCGGCGACGAGCAACGGGACCGAGAAGGCCAGCAGATACCCGGCCGTCACCCAGAACAGCCCGGAGACGTCCGGCTTGAGATCACCCTGGATGCTCGGACTCGCGACCGCCACGATCGTCGTGTCGAGCAAGATGACGAAGAACCCCGCAAGCAGAGCCGCAAGTCCCGCCCACCTGTTCGCCAATGGTCCCCCCGCTTGTCCGCAGCGTTTTCTCGGGCATCCAACCATGCGGCTAGAGCCTCGAGTCCTGGTAGCGGCCTCGGCCTACTGCATGGCGGTGGCGGGCGGGTGTTCGTACGACTCCGGGCAGCGAAAGACATACAAGTCGTAGCCGCGGCCGATCGACACGTCGGTGGGGCCGGACGAGACGCCCGGCGGCTCCTCCACCGGCCTCCAACTGCCACCTGTCCCGTGCCATTCGCTGGAGGCGGCGGTGAACAGCAGCGTCATCGCGGTGCCGCATTCGACGCAGTCCATCGGATGCAGGTCGGTCAGGGACCAGTTCGCGAAACCACCCACCTTCCAGCCGGGCGCCAGGGACAAGTCGTACTGGTAGCTGAGCCCGGTGTCCTCTTCGTCGTCCTCGTCGTCCCCACCCCGGGCTTCGTCCTCCCACGCGGTGATCCGGGCGTCCAGTTCCGCCGGCAGCAGGTCGCCGTACTGGTACTCGCGGATCTGCTCCGGATACACGACGCACGGGGTCGGCAGGTAGGCGCCGCTCACGACGGTCGGCTCAGGAGCCACGCTCAGCGGCCGCGTCACGTCGGCGCTGCGCCGCCAGTACAGCCGCACCCTCGGGTTGTAGCCCTCTTCCGGATGGTCGAGCGGGCACCACAGCACCTGCAACAGGTCAGCGTCGCCTGGGCCGGCGAAGTCGGGGACGTCCCGGCGGTACAGCTGCGCCACCGGCACCAGAGGAACCAACTCGTCGATGAGATCCTCCGGCTCGGAGAACTCGTAGCGCGGCAACTCCGCCCGCTCCTCGTCGGTCAGCTCGTACCGAGTGCCGCCCGCGTCCGCCCGAGCCTGCGCCGCCGCGTAGATCTCCCGGCTACGACGCACCATCGCCGGCCTCTGGAGACGGAAGACGTAGTGATCCTTCCCGTCCGGGCATACCGGCCAGGGCTCATCAGCCGGCCACAGCAGCGGGCCGCCGACCGAACTGTCGGCGATCCCAGGGTCGCCGGGCCGGGGATGCAGCCGAGTTACCGTTGCCGCATGCTCGGCCAGCTCCGGGAACAGTTCCGCGAGGTCCACCCGGCGCGGCGGCGTCGTGCGAGTCATGGCGAGGATCGTAGGGCGCCTGACCTACCCCACCCGCACCCGAGCGCCCCGAAGTCATCGCTGACGTCTGGCCCGGCGACTACCGCCCGAGGAACTCGTCGTGACGCTCGACTGCAACGGTGATCCGACAGGCGACAAGTACCGTGGCACCGTATTCGACCTCTGGTGAACCGCTCATACCGAAGTTGGGCGCGGTCGGTCTGTGCGGGTCTCCCAGGCCGGCTGCCGGGGGTCGTCGTTGTGCACGATGATGTCGGCGTGGTGGGTCGGGCGGACCGTGGCGAAATACAACTGTTGGGCGGGGATGTAGCGCTCGCGCCAGCGGCGTTCGACGTCGGCTCGTGATGACACCTGGTGCTCCCGGATGACGGCGCGTTCCACGGTCTTGTCGAGCGTCGTCGACACGAAGATGCGCAGGTCCCACCGATCGAGCAGTTCCGGGCGCATGAGGAAGACGCCGTCGAAGAGCAGCACGGCGTCGGTGGAGGCGGTCGTGACCGGTGGGGACAGCACGGTGTCCGCGGCGTGGTCGTAGACCGCGGGCCGGAAGCGTCGATGTCCGCCCGGGCCGAGCGGGTCGAGCAGGACCCGGTTCAGCGCGTCGTTGTCGTGGGTGTCGAAGTAGCAGCCTTCGGCCGAGTACTCGCCGCGCGGATAGCGCTGTGCCCGGGGGAAGAGGAAGTCGTCGATCGTCGCTCGGATGACGTCGCGGCCCTGTGCGCGCAAGATGGCGGCGAGCTCGTCGGCGAGCGTGGTCTTGCCCGCTGCGGGCGGCCCGTCGACGGCGACCCGCGTCGGGTGCGCGACGGTGACGGACCCGACCGCCTCAGCCAGCCGGTCGAGCATCTCGTCGCGGGTACCTTGGTTCATGTCCGCCCCGTCCTGGTCTCGCGAAGGTCGCCGTGTCAGGGCTGACCTTATGCGTGTCAGCCCCGTTGGCGCCTGCCCATGCCAGAGTGCGCGGGATAGCCGTACGCGTAGCCGTCGGTGGGGTCGGACGAGAGGTCCGGCGGTTCGTTCGCCGACGTCCAACTACGTTGCCGGCCCGGGTGGTGGCAGGTCGGTGGTGTCCGGCGCCGGAGGGGGTTCCCTCAGCAGTTCGACGCTGCGGGCCACGATCGCGGTCACCGGCGTGGCGAGGGCGAGGCCGGCGACGCCTGCCAGGGCGCCGCCGATCAGGGTGGCGAGGAGGATCACCGGTGGGCTCATGCGCAGTGTGGCGCCGAAGGCGATCGGGCTGACGAGGTTCTGGAGCAGGACGTTGGCGAAGACGACGACCAGGATCATCCAGAGTGCGGCCGATTGGCCGCCGCTGCCGAGGGCGATCAGCACGGCGAACAGTGCGGCGACCGCGGCGCCGAGGTAGGGGACGTACGCGCCGAGGAACGTGATGACGGCGATCGCGCCCACCAGCGGTACCTGCAGCAGCAGCGCGCCGAGGGCGACCACGGCGGCGTTGAACGCGCCGATGAGGGTCAGCCCGCCGTAGTAGCGGCGGACGACCATGGCGGCCCGGCCGAGCAGGCGTTGACCCAGTTGTCCCGGCAGCGGGAGGTGGCCGGCGGCCCGGGCGGTGATGGCGTGGCCGTTCATGAGCAGGAAGAAGCAGACGAACAGCGCCACGAACAGGCCGAGCAGGACGTTGACGCTGGCGCCGAGCAGGTTGCTCAGTGCCGGCAGCAGGCCGGCCACGAGGATGTCACCCGACTGGTGCACGGACTGCCGGCCGGCCTCGGCCGCGTTGCCGTCGACTCCTGCCGAGTCGAGGACGCGGTGCAGCTGGCTGACGGCCGCGGTCAGGTTCCGGCTGATCTGTTCCCGCTGGCTCGCCACGCCCCACACGACCAGCACGACCGCGCCGGCGCCCAGCGCGACCACGAGCAGGAGCGTGGCGGCCGCGCCGGCAGCGCGGGGCACGCGGCGCCGCGCGAGGCCGTCGACGACCGGCAGGAACGCGATGGCCAGGAACAGCGCGACCAGCAGCGAGATCACGATGGGCCGCAGGATGACGAGCAGGAGGATCGCCCCGACCACCAGCAGCGCCATACCGACGAGCGCCCAAGCCACGGAGCCCGCCGCCCGCAGGCGGTGCGACAACCGCTGTGACGGTGCGCGACGGGGTCCCGGTTGTTGATGCATGTGCTCGTTCATATGGCTGCGACTCACTGATGGCCCGCACGCCGGGAGACGACCGACGGTCTCTCGTGTGAGCCTCGGTACGGTTTGCTGAACTTGTGCTGGTGTCGCTGGGCATGCCGCATACGTTGTTCGCGCTGTCGGGCGAGCCGGGATGCGACGCGGAGCGACGCCACGGCGCAGACGAACACGAGAGCCGCGAGGACCAGGACGCCCGTCAGGACCACCTTGACCACCTCGGCGGGGTCGTCCCGGGCGGTGGCTGGGCCCGGGGATCGGCTACCACCAAATCTACTCGCGAGCCGGTCGTGACCGGTGGCAGCCGGCGTTCGGGGTACTGGCAGAACCTCCCAGACCGGGCCCGGCGGTCGTAGCGTCGAGAGCGTGGACAGCCGAGCCGAGATCCGTGACTTCCTCACCACCCGCCGGGCCAAGGTCACACCGGAGCAGGCGGGCCTGCCGGCCTACGGCGGGCACCGCCGGGTGCACGGGCTGCGGCGGGAGGAGGTGGCGCTGCTGGCCGGGGTGAGCGTCGACTATTACACCCGCCTCGAGCGCGGCAACCTCTCAGGTGTCTCCGACGGCGTCCTGGAAGCCGTGGCCCGGGCGTTGCAGCTCGACGACGCCGAACGGACGCACCTGTTCGACCTGGCCCGCACGGCCAACACCACCGCCGCGAACGCGCGCGGGCGGCGGCGTCCGACGTCGCAGCTGCGCCCGGTGGTGCAGCGGCTGCTGGACGCGATGACGATGGCGCCGGCGTACGTGCGCAACGGCCGCCTGGACGTGCTCGGCGCGAACGCGTTGGGTCGGGTGGTGTTCGCGCCGCTGCTCGACACGGCGGTGGCCACACCGAACATCGCCCGGTTCATCTTCCTGCACGCGGCGAGCCAGGAGTTCTACCGCGACTGGGAGACCCTTGCCGGGGACACGGTGGCGCTGCTGCGCGCCGAGGCCGGACGCGACCCGTATGACCGGGCGCTGACCGACCTGATCGGGGAGTTGTCCACCCGCAGCGATGTCTTCCGTACCTGGTGGGCCGCGCACAACGTGCGGCTGCACCGCTCCGGGGTCAAGCGCCTGCACCACCCGGAGGTCGGCGACCTGACCCTGGCCTATGAGTCCCTCGACCTGACCACCGACGTCGGGCTGCGGCTCAACGCGTACACCGCCGAACCCGGATCCAGCTCACAAGAGGCGCTGAACCTCCTCGCCAGCTGGACCGCGGCGCCGCGCGCGCGGCCCGCCGCCCGCCCGGCCGACTGAGCACGCCGACTGACCACGCTGGCTTGGGGGTTCTGCCGGTACCTGGAACGCCGGCCACTGCCACCTCGGCTTCGGCACCGGTTGGATGGACAGCACAGGGGTAGCAGTCACCGAGAGTGACGCATCGCGGCCATCGAACGGACATTCCGGAGGAAACAACCATGCGTGCAACCCTGATCTACGGTGCCGGTGACGTCCGGATCGAGACCGTGCCCGACCCGGAGCTGCGCGAACCGACCGACGCGATCGTCCGCGTCGTGCGCTCATGCATCTGCGGCAGCGACCTGTGGCCCTACGGGTCCCGGCCGGCCACCGGCGACGGCGACCGGATCGGCCACGAGTTCCTCGGCGTCGTCGAGGACGTCGGCCGCGACGTCTCCGGGCTGGCCGCCGGCGACCTGGTCGTGGCGCCGTTCGTATGGGCCGACAACACCTGCGACTTCTGCCGTGAAGGGCTGCAGACCTCCTGCCGGCACGGCGGGATGTGGGCCGCCGGCGGGATCGACGGCGGCCAAGGCGAGGCGGTCCGGGTGCCGCAGGCGCAGGGAACCCTCGTCAAGCTGCCCGTCGGTGAGGACTCGGCGCTGCTGCCGTCACTGCTGGCGCTGTCCGACGTGTTCCCGACCGGGCACCATTGCGCGGTCACCGCCGGCGTCGGCCCGCGCACCTCGGTCACGGTGATCGGCGACGGCGCGGTCGGGCTGTCCGCGGTCCTCGCCGCGCAGCGGCTCGGTGCCGAGCGGATCATCCTGATGGGCCGGCACAAGAACCGCACCGACCTCGGCCGCGAGTTCGGCGCCACCGACGTCGTGGCCGAGCGCGGTGAGGAGGGCGTCGAGCGGGTCCGGGAGCTGACCGGCGGCGACGGCACCCACACGGTGCTGGAGTGCGTCGGGCTGCGCCCGGCGATCGAGACCGCGTTCGCCGTGGTCCGCGACGGTGGCACGGTCAGCCGGGTCGGCGCTCCGCAGTACCCCGACGTGCCCGCCGACTTCGGGGTGTTCTTCCGCAACATCACGCTCACCGGCGGGGTCGCCCCGGCCCGCGCCTACATCGACGAACTGCTGCCCGACGTCCTCGCCGGCCGGGTCCAGCCGGGCAAGGTCTTCGACCGCACCGTCACCCTCGACCAGGTCCCTGACGGCTACCGGGCGATGGCCGACCGCAGCGCGCTGAAGGTGCTGATCCAGCCATGACTGGTTGAGCGCGCCCCCATCTCCACATCGACAGCATCCCGAAAGGAACCACCGTGAAGCAGCGAACTCTCGGAACCGGCCTGACCGTCTCGGAGATCGGCTACGGCTGTATGAGCCTCACCGGCGCGTACGGCAGCACCGGCGGCCCCGCGCGCCAGGACTCGATCGCGCTGATCCGTCGCGCCGCCGAACTCGGCGTCACCTTCTTCGACACCGCCGAGGTGTACGGGCCCTTCAGCAACGAGGACATCGTCGGGGAGGCGCTGGAACCGCTGCGGGACCAGGTGAAGATCGCCACCAAGTTCGGGTTCGCCTTCGCCGAGAACGGGGTGGAGCCGGGCGGGCTGTGCAGCCGCCCGGACAGTATCCGCCAGGCGGTGGAGCATTCGCTGCGCCGGCTCCGCACCGACCACATCGACCTGTACTACCAGCACCGGGTCGACCCCGACGTGCCGATCGAGGACGTCGCCGGCACCGTCAAGGAACTGATCGAGGCCGGCAAGGTCCTGCACTTCGGCCTGTCCGAGGCCGCCGCCGCCACGATCCGCCGGGCGCACGCGGTGCAGCCGGTCACGGCCGTGCAGAGCGAGTACTCGATGTGGTGGCGCGACCGCGAGCAGGACACGATCCCCGTCCTGGCCGAGCTGGGCATCGGCCTGGTGCCGTACAGCCCGCTGGGCAAGGGCTTCCTGACCGGCACCATTGACACCACGACCACGTTCGCCGACAGCGACTTCCGCGGCCAGACGCCACGCTTCCAGGGCGAGGCGCTCGCCGCCAACCTCGCCCTGGTCGAGGTCCTCAACCAGATCGCCGCCAAGGCCGGAGCCACCCCTGCACAGCTGGCACTGGCGTGGCTGCTGCACCAGCACCCCTGGATCGTGCCCATCCCCGGCACCAAGACCCGGCAGCGGCTGGAGGAGAACACGGCCGCCGCATCGGTGGAGCTCACGGCCGACCAGTTGGCCGACCTGCGGGCCGCGGCCGATCAGGTCAGCATCGTCGGAGCCCGGTACCCCGAGGCCCAGGACGCCATGACCAACCGCGACGCGCCGCTACCGACCAGATAGCCCCGGCTGCCGGCTGGACGGCACGACCTTCCAGGCGATGACGGCGGCGACGACGAGCAGCGCGGCGGCGATCAACGAGGTCACCTGCATGCTCTGTGCGAAGGCGTCCCGGGCGGCGGCGAGGATCTGCTGCTGCCCGGCGCCGGCCAGGGACTGGCTGCCGGCGGCGAGGGACTCGGTGACCGCCGTCCGGGCGGGATCCGGCAGGCCGGCCAGGTCGGGCAGGCCGCCGCGGTAGAACACCGCGTGCAGGGTGCCGAGCACCGCGATGCCGAGGGCGACGCCGAGCTCGTACGACATCTCGGAGATCGCTGACGCCGCCCCGGCCCGTTCGCGGGGGACCGCGCTCAGGACGGCGTCGGTGGCGGCGGTGTAGGCGATACCGATCCCGACACCGACCAGCACCAGCGCGAGGGCCAGCCCGAGGTAGCCGGCGAACCCCTCGGCGAGCGCGAGCAAGCCGAAGCCGGCCGCGGTGAGCAACAACGACGCCCCCAGCGTCGCGCCGACGCCGAGGCGGGCGATGACGCGGACGGCGACGACCACGACCGCGATCGAGGCGAGGGTGCCGGGCAGCTCGCGCAGCCCTGCCTGCAGGGGCGAGTAGCCGCGGACGAGCTGCAGGTACTGGGAGAAGAAGAACAGCAGGCCGCTGAACGCGAACACCGCGACGAGCGAGGCGAGCACGGTGCCGGTGAACGCGGGCCTGGTGAACAGGGTGACGTCGATCAGCGGAGTGCGCAGCGCCCGCTGCCGGCGGACGAAGACGACCGCGGCGGCGGCGCCGATGAGGACGGCGATCAGACCCGCGAGGTCGATGCCGGACGTGGCGAAGTGCTTGACCGCCCACACCAGCGGCACGATGGCGGCGATCGACAGCGCGGCGCTGAACGGGTCGAACCGGCCCGGTTCGGGGTTGCGCGACTCAGGCACCAGCACGGCGACGCTGATCAGCACCAGCAGCATGATCGGCAGGTTGATGATGAACACCGAGCCCCACCAGTAGTGCTCCAGCAGCGCCCCGCCGACCAGCGGGCCGAGCGCCGCGCCGCCGGAGGCGCCCGCCGACCACACGGCGACCGCCCGCGTGCGCTGCCGGGGGTCGGTGAACATGTCGCGGATGATCGACAGCGTCGACGGCATCACGGTGGCCCCGGCGACGCCGAGCAGCGCGCGGGCGGCGATCAGCCATCCCGCCGTCGGCGCGAACGCGGCGAGCGCCGACGCGGCGCCGAAGCCGGCGGCTCCGAGCAGCAGCAGCCGCTTGCGGCCGATGCGGTCGGCGAGGGTGGTGCTGGACGCCGCGGCGAAGGTCGTCGGCACGCAGGGCGCCGGCGCCAGCGTCGACACGATTGCCCGGCACGCCGGGGTGTCGAAAGGCGGCGTCCTGCACCACTTCAAGTCCCGCGACCAGATGCTGCTGGCGCTGGCGGAGGACCTGATCGAACAGTTCAGGGCGGCCGTCCACGCGGCGATCGACCCCCACGACAACGCGCCGGGCCGCCTGGTGCGCGGCTATGTCAACGCGACCTTCGACGAGCTCGTCAGCGGCGACGGGAACTCCGAGTTCGCGGTCCTCGTCGCGACGCTGTTCAGCGTCCCCGGCGTCGACGAACTGCTGCGGCAGGACAGCAGACGGTGGGCGGACGCCTTCGACGCGGACGGCCTGCACCCGCAGCGAGCGCGCCTGATCATGCACGCGGCCGACGGCGCGTCCATCGCCGGCCTGTACGGGGGCGGCGACCTGGAATCGCTGGAACAGTCCCGCCAGCTGCTGCTCGCACTGAGCCGCCAGGACGGCCCACTCGTCGCACCGTGACAAGGCACCGTGACACGGCGCTGAGAACGCGCACCTCCGAAGGTTTGTGCCGCCGGTATGAGGAAATTTCGCCCGCAGGTGGCCGCCGGCAGCGGAAACGAACCTGGAAGAAGGTGAGACGCGATGGCGAAGTACCTGTTCCGAAGTTCCTACACCACCGAAGGCGTTCGAGGCCTCCTCGACGAAGGTGGCAGCGGCCGCGTCAAGCAGACCGAGGAGTTGGTCAGCCGTCTCGGAGGCAGCGTGGAGTCGTACTACTTCGGCTTCGGGGCTGCGGACACCTACATCGTCGTGGAGCTGCCCGACAACTCGACGGCCGCGGCGGTTCGCCTTGCCGTCACCGCCTCCGGGGCGGTCGAAACGGAGGTGATCGCACTGCTGACGCCGGACGAGATCGATCATGCCACCCGGCAGAAGGTCGCCTACCGGGCACCCGGTGCCCGATAGGCGACTGGAGGCTGCCCGGCGGGGGACAGGGATGGATCACCTGTGCCCCGCCGGGCGCCGGCGGTCAGGTGCTGGAGAAGTACCCCAGGCAGTCCACCACCAGGTGTGTGCTGCCGCCGCCGGCGTTGTAGAAGTCCGTGACCCCGCCGCCGGTCCTCGGCAGTGACAGTGCGGCGATCGTCTGGCCGGCGAACCAGTTGATGGTGGAGGCCGCGGGCGGGGTGGTGCCGCTGGCGTAGGCCACGGCGAACCCCGCGGTGGTCCCCTGGGTGACCGTGAAGTTGAGGACGAGGGTCGCGTCGTCGGCGATGACGTTGGGGCCCTGCCCGATGGACCGGACACCGAACGCGGCGACCGGGGTGTTGTCCTGGCGGGTGTCCAGCAGCCGGGTGGCACTGACCGCGTGGTACTTGCTGCCGCTCGTGCCGGCGGTGAAGTAGCCGACCACGTCGCCGACGACGTCGGTGCTGCCGACCCCGCCCTGCATCGTGATGTCGATCTTTCCGTTGCCGGCCACGGCTACGATCGCGAGGTCGGCGAGCACGACACCGGTGGTCAGTTGCAGCCCGGAGACGGTGGGCAGGGGTGTGCCGTCGGCCCGGGTGATGAGGTGCCCGCCGGAGGTCGCGTTCGCCGAGGTGAGGTTGATCGCCACCGCGGTGATGCCGGTGGGGATGCCGTTGACGCCGCCGACCTGCAGCGCGATGGTGTTGCCGCCCGCCAGCGGGGCGGTCGGCGCCCCCAGCCCCGACCTCGTGTCGAGGATGCGGGTCGGGTGGAGCGAGTGGTAGGTGCTGTTGCCGGCCTTCGCCTCGTCGGAGGTGAAGTAGCCCGACACGTCGACCACGACGTGCGCGGTCCCGCCGCTGCCGTTGAAGATGCTGATCGTGCCATCCGGTCCGACCGGGACGATCGCGAAGTTGGCCAGCACGGCGTTCGCCTGGAAGTACACGTTCGACGTCACCGGCTGCGGCGTGTTGGACGGGTACAGCGTCAGGTAGCCGGATGCCGTCGGCGAGATCACGGTCGCGTTGACCGCCACGGCGGTGACGTCGGCGGCCGGGACGCCGTTCGCTCCGGCGATCGTCAGCCTGGCCGTGCCGTTCGGCTGGATCGGCGCGGTGTTGCCGCCGTTGCCGAGACCGCTGCGGGTGTCCAGGAACCGGGTCGGGGTGATCGTCTGGTAGTAGCCGGCCGGGGTCTGCGTCTGTGCGACGCCGGCGACCACCCGGACCTCGTCGATGTCGCCGGCGAAGAACTCCGCGGCGGCGCCGGCCCGCAGCGTGCGGCCGATGTTGAACGTGCCGCCGGCGTTCCAGACCGCGGCGACGCTCGCCTCGCTCTGGAACTGCCGGTCGACGTACAGCCGGATCCGTCCGGCGTGGGCGTCGTAGACGGCCTGCAGGTAGGTCCAGCTGTTGAGCAGCGGCGCCGCGAGCGAGTTCACCTGGACCACGGTCGGGGTGTCGGTGTCGGCGCCGGTGACCGCGAACGACCACCGGTTGGCGGTCTTGTCGTAGCGGACGGTGTACGCGGCGCCCCGGCTGCCCTGCTGGGAGAAGGCGGCACGGGACACGGTGGTGTCGGTGAGCCGGACCCAGCCCTCGACCGCGAACGACTGGTCCGTGCGCACCGCGGGGTCGGCCGTGGCGACGCCGGAGGTGCCGTTGAAGCAGAGGCCGGTGCTGAAGTTGTACCCGTCGCACACCGTCACGGTCGGGTCGGCGGGCAGCGTCAGCGGGTGCTGATACCTGCTGTTGTCGGTGACCTGCCGGGGCTCGGCGGTGGTGTAGTCCTCCATGTCCCAGTCGCCGGTGGTGACCGGGGCGGCGAGCGGCTTCAGGTCGAGGGCCGGGACGACCACGCGGTCCCAGACCTGGACCTCGCCGATGTCGCCGAGGAACGTGCCGGTCCGGGATCCGTTGAGCTTGCCGCGGCCGGCGACGAGCGCCCCGGTGGCGTTCCAGTTCGTGGCGCGGGTGGACTGACCGGCCAGGATGCCGTTCACGTACAGCTTCGCGGTCTTCGTGCCGGCGTCCCACGACGCCGCCAGGTGCGTCCACTGGTTGAGCACCGGCGGCGCGCCCGACGTCGTCTGCGCGACCGGCGCGTTGGCCGTGTCCGAGCCGTACATGGTCAGCGTCCAGCGGTTGACCGGGGCGGGGGCGTAGGTGACCGCGAACCCGCAGGCGGAGGCGCCTTCCTGGCACAGGACGGTGCGGGTGGTGTCGAGGCCGCCGGTCGGCCGGACCCAGGCGGCGGCGCTGAAGCTCTTCGACGTGTCGAGCACGGCGCCCGCGGTGGCGGCGAGGTCGTCGACCCCGTCGAACCGCAGCCCGCGGTCCTTGCCGGTGACGGCGTGGGTGCCCGGGACGCGGCCGTCGGTCCACGCCGGGCCGTTGGCGGCCGTCATGGCCGGGCCGCCGGCCGGCGACGTGGCCAGGCTGGTGCCGCTGCCTTCGTCCATCTTCCAGACGGCCTTCGGCGCGGCCGGGACGTCGACGAGGAACCGGTAGTCCTTCGGCGGCGACGCGTTCTGGGCGCCGTCGCGGGAGCGGACCGTCAGGACGTGCTCGCCGACGTGGGTCGGGGTGACCCAGACCGTGGCCGTCCCGCCGTTGGTGACGGCGTTGACCCACGACTTCGGGCCGGCGTCGAGCTGGTACTCGTAGTCGACGACGTCGGTCTCGCCGTTGGCGCCGAAGGTGAACTGGCCGCTGCGCCCGGCCGAGCCGCGCATGGTGTCGTTGGGCGGCGACTCGAGGTACAGGCCGTCGGCCGCGGCGACGGTCGGCCTGGTGCCGGGCGGGGTGATGTCGAGCGTGAACTCGCACCACGGTGACCAGCCCGAGCTGCCGCCCAGGCCGTCGCTGACCTGCACCTGCCAGCGGGCCATCGACCCGGTGATCGTGCCGTCCGGGACCCCGACCTCGGCGAGCGTCCCGGACGGGACGCCGGTGTCGCTCTTCGGCCAGCCGGCGACGGCGGTCCAGGCGGTGCCGTTCCACTGCTGGAGCGCGAACGACGCGGACAGCTGGCCGCTCTGGTCGCCGTCGGGGTCGGAGACGCTGGCCTTGAGCCACGGCGCGGTCGACCGCACGGTCGGCCGGCCGCCGCCGGTGGCGCAGGCCTGACCCGCGGCGGTGTAGTCGGGGTGTGTCGTCAGCGCCGACGCCTGCGGCGTGTCGGGCAGGGTGTTGTATTCGATGGACATGGCGGTGGAGGCCTGGTCGAACTTCTTCCACCGGTTGCCGGTGCTCTCGTCGGTGCCGTCGCTGTCGCGGGCCGAGAGGCCGAGGGTGTAGCTGCCGCGGCCCTGCCCGAAGTTGATGATGTCGTTCACCAGGGTCTGGTTGGCGAACTCCAGGTACA
The DNA here is from genome assembly GCF_040654975.1 of Dactylosporangium sp. NPDC050588. Lineage (NCBI taxonomy): Bacteria > Bacillati > Actinomycetota > Actinomycetes > Micromonosporales > Micromonosporaceae > Dactylosporangium > Dactylosporangium sp. NPDC050588. The sequence goes on from NZ_JBFAJA010000130.1 coordinate 29,055, forward strand.
TGTTGGGTTGTGGGTCGTTGCTGCAGCCGGCGCCGGTGGAGGGTTTGTGTGCGTTGCCGGATTTCGTCTCGACGAAGAGGTTGAGGGCGGGGCCGGACCAGGTCTGTTTGCCGCTGGTGGTGAGGTCGCCGGTGCGGTACAGGCTGACGGGGGTGGCGGTGCAGGACCAGGAGTGGGTCATGGTGGTGATGAACTTGGCGCCGCGGATCTGTTTGCCGGGCAGCCAGCTGAGGTCGAAGGCGAAGAAGGAGCGGTAGGTGCCGGATCCGTCGGTGTTGACGCCGACGCGGACGATGCCGTCGTCGCGGTTGGCGTTGGTGGAG
>NZ_JBFAJA010000131.1:0-28627 GCF_040654975.1 Dactylosporangium sp. NPDC050588
CGACGACCCCGCCAACCCGATCCGGGTCATCAACCTGTCCTACGGCACCGGCGGCACGCCGAACTCGTGGAGCGACCCGGTCCAGTACGCGGTCGAGCAGGCCTGGCTGAAGGGCATCGTCGTCGTCGCGGCTGCCGGAAACGACGGCAACAGCGACCTCGTGGTCAGCGACCCGGCCAGCGACCCGGCGGTCCTCGCGGTCGCCGCCAGCTCCATCAAGGGCACCACCAACGTCTCCGACGACGACTTCGCCTCGTTCACCACGATCGGCGGCAACAACCGCAGCGTCGACTTCGTCGCCCCCGGCGAGTCGATCATCTCGCTCGCCAACCCGGGCTCCAACATCGACCTGACGTACCCGTCGGCGAAGGTCGGCTCGACGCTGCTGCGCGGCAGCGGCAGCTCGCAGGCGGCGGCCGTCACGTCGGCGGCGGTGGCGCTGCTGCTGCAGGCCCGCCCGACGCTCACCGCGGACCAGGTCAAGACCGTGCTGACGACCTCCGCCAGCTTCGTCTCCGGCCTGGCGATGACCCGCAACATCAGGGCCCTCAACCTCAACGCGGCGATCGCGTCGCAGAACCTGTACGCGACCGGCTGGAACCGCTCCACCGGCACCGGCAAGCTCGACGACGCCCGCGGCACCAGCCGCCTCGTCCGTGATAACGTGGCGCTCAGCGGCGACAACGCCGTCTGGGGCCCGTTCAGCCCCGCCACGTGGGCGCCGCGCAGCGCCAACCAGACGAGCTGGTCGGGTGGCACCTGGATGGGGTACCGCATCGCCGGCGACAACTGGACCGGCACCTCGTGGGCGTCCAAGACGTGGGCGGCCGCGACCTGGTCGGGCAAGCCCTGGAACGGCGCCGCGTCGTGGGCCGACCCCGACTGGGAGGGCCACTACTGGTCCGGGCACTACTGGTCCGGGCACTACTGGTCGGGCCACTACTGGTCCAGCGACGAGTGGGCCAGCAGCTCCTGGTCGTAAGCACCACCGGACGATGCGCCGGGTCCTTCAAGGGCCCGGCGCATCGCCGTCTCCGCATCCAGCGGCGCGCATCGCCGTTGACGCTATTGCGTTGTCGGCGCTGAGGTGGGCTTCGGGCGCGCGAGGAACGCCGCGACCGCGGCGACGGCGAGGAGCAGGGCCAGGGCGGCGAAGCCGTACGCGAGCGTGGCGAGGGTGGCGACCGCCGCGACGAGGAGCGGGCCGCCGGCGTCGCCGAGCTCGCGGCCGAGCTCCGCGGTGCCCATCGTCTGGCCGAGGCGTTCCGGTGGCGTGCCGGCGGCGAGCGCGGCGAACCCCAGCGGGGTGATCAGTCCGGTGCCGGCGCCGATCAGGGTGGCGGCGGTGAGCAGCCCGGCGAGGCCCGGCAGCGCCGCGCAGGCCAGGCCCGCGGCGGTGAGGGCCAGGCCGGCGGTCAGGCCCGTGCGGGTCGTGAGGCGCCGCCCGTCCAGGGCCCGGCCCGCCCACGGCTGGACGATCGCCGCACAGAGGGCGAGCAGCGACACGGCGGCGCCGGTGGCGACCGTGCCGAGGCCGGCGGTCCGGCCGTTGACGGGCAGGAAACCGACGCCGACGGACAGGGCGGCGGTCGCCGCGGCGAGCGCGCCGGTCGGGGCGAGGAACGCGCGGTCGGCCAGCCGGCGCGCGAGGTCCATGACGGTCTGGCGCCGCTTCGGCAGGGCAGCGACGGCGGGCACGGCGAGCGCCGCCCATGCCGCCACGGCCGCGCCGAGGACCGCCAGCACGACGAACAGCAGCCGCAGCCCGCCGGCCCAGACCAGCACGCCGCCGAGCAGCGGGCCGAGGGTGTAGCCGATGGACTTGTGGAAGCCGTACGAGCCGAACGCCCGGCCGTGCCTGGCCGCCGGGTTGAGCCGGGCGACGAGCGCGGACGCGGCGGGGGAGAACGCGGACGCGGCGGCGCCCTGGCCGAGGCGCGCGGCCCACAGCCAGCCGGGGCTGTCGGCGACGGCGTAGAGGGCGGACGCGACGGCGAAGGCGACGAGCCCGCCGAGCAGCACCGGCCGCGCGCCGACCCGGTCCGCGAGGTTGCCGAACACCGGCTTGAGCAGCACCTCGGCGCCGTCGTACAGGGCGAGCAGGCCGCCGAGCACCAGCAGCGACGTGACCGCACCCTCCGCGAACCCGCCCAGGTTGGCGGCGATGCCGTGCGCCCCGAAGGCGGTGGTGAAGCCGGCCGCGTACAACGGCCACATCGGTCGGCGGGTCACCGGGCCTCCGGGGAAGCGGGAAGGTGCCGTCAGTATCTCCCGGTCGGGGTGGGCGGGGCGAAGGCCGACAGCAGGGTCGCGGTGATGACATCCGGTGCCTGGTCGAGCGTGAGGCGGCCGGCGGTGACCTCGTCCGCCGCGCCGTGGATGACGTTGTAGACCACGGCGGTCATCCAGGACACGGGCAGGTCGGTCCGGAACGTGCCGGCCTGTCGGCCGCGCTCGATGAGCTTCTCGACCCGGTCGAGCGGGCGGCGGTGGTGTTCGCGGATCTGGTCGGCGGGCAGCTCCAGCTGGGCGGCGCGCAGCAGCAGCCGGGACCGCTCGACGATGCGCCACGACGACGCGATCAGCCGGGCAAGGGCCCGGCGCTCGTCGCCGTCGAGGTCGACCTCGGCGAGGGCGCGCTCGGCGTCGGCCATCACCTGGGTGAAGACGGCGTCCAGCAGCTCGGCGCGGGAGCCGAAGTGGGCGTACAAGGTGACTCTGCCGACGCCGGCGGCGCGGGCGACGTCCTGCATGCTCGCGGCCGGATCGGCGACGAGGCAGGCCTGCGCGGCGTCGAGGATGGCGCTGATGTTGCGGCGCGCGTCGGCCCGGCGCGGTGTCGTCGGTGGCATCGGGTGGTCCCGCTTCCGTGAAGTGCAGCGAGGTGAAGTCGAGCACAGGTGTTCGACTTTAGCAAAGCGCGTCCTACAGTACGTCGTACATCGCTGTACGACTTATGGGAGGCCGAGGATGGAGCACCACCACGAGAGATCCGGCAGCTGGGGCACGCTCGCGCTGCTGTGCCTGGCGCAGTTCATGGTCATCCTCGACGTGACCGTGGTGAACGTCGCGTTGCCGAAGATGTCCGACGATCTGCGGCTCGACGCCGGCGCGGCCACGTGGGTCGTCACCGCGTACGCCCTGTGCTTCGGCGGGCTCCTCGTCCTCGGCGGCAGGCTCGGCGACCTGCTCGGCCGGCGCGCCGTCTTCCTGGCCGGGCTGGCCGTGTTCACCGCCTCGTCGCTCGCCGCCGGGCTCGCCGGCGACGCGGCCGTCATCCTCGGCGCGCGGGCCGCGCAGGGCGTCGGCGCGGCGATGCTGTCGCCGGCGGCGCTGTCGATCGTCAGCACCCTGTTCCACGGCCGGCGCCGGCACCAGGCGCTCGCCGTCTGGGGTGCCGTCGGCGGCGGTGGCGCCGCGGCCGGCGTGCTCATCGGCGGGCTGCTCGTGTCGGGCCCCGGCTGGAGCTGGGTGTTCTTCATCAACGTGCCGATCGGCATCGCGGTCGGCCTGGCGGTCCGGCTCCTGGTGCCACCGTCGCCGCGGCAGCCCGGGCGGGTCGACATCCCCGGCGCGCTGCTGCTCACCGGCACCGCCGCCCTGGTGATCTACGGCCTCGTGCGGGCCGGCACGGCGGGCTGGACGGCGACCTCGACCTGGCTGTCGTTCGCCGGCGCCGCGGTGCTCGGCCTGGCGACCGTCGCGGTCCAGCGCGCCACCCGGTCGCCGCTGCTGCCCACCGGGCTGCTGCGCCGCCGGCCGGTCATCGCCGGCAACGCCGTCATGCTGGCCGCTTCCAGCCTGCTCATCGGCGGGTTCTTTCTCACGTCGATGCTGCTGCAGCACCGCTTCGGCTACTCCGCGCTGCGCACCGGGGTGCTGTTCCTGCCGGTCACCCTCGCCACGATCGTCTCCGCGCACCTGACCGGCCGGGGGCTGCAGCGCTTCGGTGCCCGGCCGGTGATGCTGGTCGCGTTCGCCGTGGCCGCCGCCGGGTTCGGGCTGCTGGCCCGGGTCGAGCCGCACGCCCAGCCCTTCAGCGCGGTGCTTCCGGGGTTCGTACTGGCGGCGGCCGGCCTCGGCGCCGGGTTCGTCACCGCGTCCACCTCGGTGATGACCAGCGTCGACCACGCGGCCGCCGGCGGTGCCTCCGGCCTGCTCAACACCGGTCACGAGCTCGGTGCCGCGCTGGGCGTCGCGCTCGTCTCCGCCATCGCCGCCGGTGACCTGGCGGCGGCGCCGGGCGGCCCGCTGGACGGCTTCACCGCCGCCTACACCGCGGCCGCCGTGGTGGCGGCGGTCAGTGCCGTCGTGCTCGCGGCCGCGCTGCCCGGCGGCCGCCCGGCCGTCACGGATGGCCCGGTCTTCGTGCACTGACGCCGGTACGTGGCGCGGGCCACCGTTGCATGGATACCCCTAGGGGGTATAGTCGGCGCCGGAAAGGGAGGTCGACATGGATCACACGCATCACCACCCGGTCAGCACCGCGGCGACGACGACGTGGGCGGCGGCAGCGCAGGCGACCCTGCACTGCCTGACCGGCTGCGCGATCGGCGAGGTCCTCGGCATGGTGCTGGGCACCGCGTTCGGGCTGCACAACGCCGCCACCGTCGCGCTGTCCGTCGCGCTCGCCTTCGTGTTCGGCTACGCGCTGACCATGCGCGGCGTCCTGCGCGCGGGTGTCGGCGTGCGGACGGCGCTGAAGGTGGCGCTCGCCGCCGACACCGTGTCCATCGCCGTCATGGAGGTGCTCGACAACGCGGTCATGGTGACCGTGCCGGGCGCGATGGACGCCGGGCTGACCGCGTGGCTGTTCTGGGCCTCGCTGGCGTTCTCGCTGGCCGTGGCGTTCGTGCTCACCACGCCCCTGAACCGGTGGATGATCTCCCGTGGCAAGGGCCACGCGGTCGTCCACCAGTACCATCACGGTCACTGAACCGCGCATTCCGGACCTATGCGGAACGGTTGTGTGAAATCCTGGACAGCGGCCACGCCACGATGCGGGTGGCGCGCTTCGACCTCGCCGCCGCCTTCCGCGCGTCCGTCCACGACGTGCGGGCCGACGTCGGCGACTGGCCGATCCGCCTGCACGTCACCGCCCCGGACCGCCTCATGATCGACGGCGACGACACCCGGCTGCGGTTCGTCATGGAGACCCTGCCGCACAACGCCCTCACGTACGGCCACCCCGGCGGCGACGTCACCGCCACCCTCAGCGATCCCGACGGCCACGTGACGCTCGCCATCGCCGACGCCGGGATCGGCATCCCCGCCGACGAGCTGGAGCAGGTCTTCGAACGCTTCCACCGCGGCAGCCGGGTGCGCGACCTCGGCATCCCCGGCACCGGCCTCGGCCTGCCCGCCAGCAGGCTGATCGTGCACCGCCACCACGGCACCATCACGCTGCGGCCGACCCCGGGCGGCGGCGTCACCGCCACCGTCCGCCTCCCGCGCGACCAGCCGCCGAACGGCCTCTGACGACCCGGTGGCGGCCGCCCCGACAACCTTTGCCGTCCGGCAAGTTTCGTCACGTGAACGGGTGGGGTACTGCACGGGCCGTGACGGCAACTGCGAGCGCAGGCCCGCCGCGGTGAGCCCTCTTACCGCGCACTTCGACCTCCCGATCAGCGACGGGGCGCCCGCCATCGCACGGCGGGCGATGGCGTCGACGTTCGCCGGCTGGGGGCTCACCGACGCCGACTGGGTCGACCGGGCGATGCTGGCCGTCACCGAGCTGGTCACCAACGCGGTGCGGTACGGCGGCGGCCGGGTCGTGCTGGCGCTGCAGGCGGACGAGGGGCACGTGACCGTCTCGGTCGCGGACGGGTCCGCGGTCGTGCCGCGCATGCCGGCCGACGCCGACACGATCGACCGCGACAGCGGCCGGGGCATCGCGATCATCGCCGCCCTCGCCGAGCGGTGGGGCGTCGAGGACCACGAGGGCGGCAAGCGGGTGTGGGTGCTGCTGCCGCCACACCCGCCGGCCTGACCTGCTCAGCCGTGCCGCGGCGCGTACATGATGACCGCCACGCCGAGCAGGCAGACGGCGGCGCCGATGATGTCGTAGCGGTCGGGCCGGAACCCGTCGACGACCATCGCCCAGCCGAGCGAGCCGGCGACGAAGACACCGCCGTACGCGGCGAGGATCCGGCCGAAGTTCGCGTCGGGCTGAAGCGTGGCGACGAAGCCGTAGGCGCCGAGGGCGGCGATCCCGGCCCCGATCCACAGCAGCCCCTTGTGCTCCCGGACGCCCTGCCAGATCAGCCACGCGCCGCCGATCTCGGCCAGCGCGGCGAGCAGGAACAGCAGGATGGACCGGATGATCGTCATGCGTGTATCGCACCACATCGTCGCGGAAGGACGCCTTGTGGTGCGGGTCAGCAGCCGCATCCGCCGCCGCAGCCGCAGGCGGCTCCCGCGGCGGCGGCCCGCCGGGCGCCGCGGCGGCGGTGCAGCCACCACATGCCGAGCGCGGCGGCGGCGAGTCCCGCGGCGACCGCGAGGAGGGTCTGCTCGACGACCGCGGCGCCGGCGGTGGTGAGCACCCCGGCGGCGATGAGCAGCGGCAGGGCGCAGCAGGCGGCGCAGGCGGCAGCGGCGAGGACACCACTGACCTTGCTCCGCATCGGCGGCGCGTTGTCCACCGCCGCCGGTTTCGGGTCGTGGTGGGTGTGCACCGGTCGCAGGGGCAGGCTCATGTGGCAGCTCCGTCTGTAGGCAGGGAGGGAAGGTCGGTCACCGGGACGTCGCGGCCGTCGCCCGGCCGGCCAGGGAGGCGAGGACGTCGGTGTACGCGGCGGGGACCTGGATGTCGAGGACGAGCGCGCCGTCGGCGGGGCCGGGCGTCACGGTGAAGGTGAAGAACGAGCAGCACGCGGTCTCCCGCGCGGCGAGGTCGCGGACCGTCGCCTCGAGGCCGGCCGGCCCGGCCAGCCGCATCCGGGCACGGGTCGGGCTCACGACCTCGACCGACCGCACGGCGCTGCTGAACAGCGCGTCGAACTCGGCGAGCCGCAGCGGCCGTTCCGCGGTCGGCAGGGTGCACGCGTCAGGGACGTCGAACGACATGACAGGCTCCTCAGGCTGGTGTCCCTCGACGGTAAGCCTGTACCTGGGTACCGGATGCAACCCCGGATTCGGCGCCGCCCACCCGTAGACCGTGATCGCGATCCTAGGGCCCGAATTAGTCGGACATGGCCGGATTCGCCCCTATGGTGTCGGGCTGCGGTCCGTCAGAGACTTCCGTGGACAAGCGATACCAGGTCTTCATCAGCTCTACTCAGCGGGATCTGGCGGAGGAACGCCAGAAGGTGGCCGACGGCCTGCTTCGCGGCAAGTACATCCCGCACATGATGGAGCGGTGGGTCGCCTCGCCCTCCGACGCATGGTCGACCATCCGCCGGTACATCGACCAGTGCGACTACTTCGTGCTGATCCTCAAGGGCCGGTACGGCAGCCTGCTCGACGACCGCGGGATCAGCTTCACGGAACGCGAGTACGACTACGCCTGCGAGCGCGGCATCCCGGTGCTCGCGTTCCTGTACGAGAACATCGGCAACCTGATGGTCGAGCAGGTCGACGAGGACACGGCCAGGCGAGCGAAGATGCGGGCCTTCCGCGCCCGGATCGAGCGGGAGCGGGTCCGTGACACCTGGACGAACCCGTCCGACCTGGCGTACAAGGTGTCGGCGGCGCTCGACGCGATCTCCGAGGAGCGGCCGGGGATCGGCTGGATCCGCGGTGACGCGATCCCGGACGGCGTGCTGAGCGCCACCGTCCCGATTCTCGACCCGGCCCGGCTGCTCGGCATCCGGCGGATCTCCGAGGACGGCAACGCCGACCGCATGATGAACAACCATCTGCGGACCGCGTCCGACATCCGGATCATGTCCACCAGCGCGGTCCGCTTCCTGGAGATCTACCGGCGCGACCTGGTCGATGCCGTGAGCCACGGCGCCCGGCTGCGGGTGCTGGTGCCGCAGCCGGACTCGGCGTTCGCGGCCGACGTCGACGAGATGGAGTCGGAGTTCACCAAACGCCGCCCGATCGCCGAGGAGATCGAGGCGATCCCGGACCGGCTGTTCGACCTCCTTGCCGAGGCCCGTGGCATCGTCCCGGCGACGGCGGGCTCGGCGAGCATCGGCTACTTCACCACGCACCTTCGGTCAACGATGATCATCTGCGACGACGACTGGGCGTGGATGACCGTGACATTGCCACCGCTGCGGGCCGCTGAGACGATGTCGATGGAGTGCGCGCGGGTCGGCGGCGACGACCTGGTCTGGGCCTGCCTCCGGCACTTCGACCGGGTGTGGCGGGTCGTGGACGGGCGCGGTGACGTGCGGGATGTCTAGTCGTTCAGGGGGAAGACGCTTGGCAGGACTCGACGACGCCCGGCAGCAGTGGCAGCGGCGGTACACCGCGGCGACCGCGTTCATGGCGGGGCGGGCCGGGCGGGCGGCCGCGCTGATCGAGGTCGCGGCCCAACATCCGCTGCGGGCGGACGGCTCGCCCGGGCCGGAGTTCGAGGCCCGGCTACGCCTCGGGGTCCGGCTGTACGCTGAGTTCGCCGAGCGCGGTCCGGTCGAGATGTACGTGCCGGGCAGCCGGCACCGCGACGGCGGCACGGTCGACCCGGTCTCGCTCAGCGACGCCGGCGGGGCGTTCCTGCGCGACGCGGGCATCCCCGCCGAGTCGGTTCACGGCGAGGATCTCAATCAGCGGTACCGCGGCGACGACGGGGTCTACGGCTCCGCCGACGAGTGCTTCGTCACGGCCTCGTACTACCGGGACGGTCCGTTCGGGCCGCTGCTCGCGGTCGTCTCGCCCGGCCAGCTGCAGCGGAAGATGCTGCACTACCTCGCGTTCGGGGTGCTGCCGCTGCTGCACACCGCGCCGACGCTGCCGATGTACCACGACCCGGTCGGTGAGGTGTTCGACGCCATCCCCCGGGTGCTGACCGAGGACCCGGACCTGCGGCCGGGAACCTCCGCCTGGGCGGACCACCTCAGGGCCGCCCGGCGACCGTGACCAGCGCCGCCCTTCCGCTGAGGCGGTGCTGCCGCGGGCCGCTGCGGGCTCCGGATCCGCCGATGACGGCGCGTCGACGTTCAGGTGTGGGCACCCCGCATCGCTTCCACCACCGCCGGGCCCATGCGTTCGTGGGCGAGCGGAGGCACCTCCTCGGGACGGAACCAACGGATCTCGTCATGTTCATCGGGAGCGGCGTTTGTCGGTGTCCCGTCCCACTCGCCGACAAGCCAGGCGCTGAAACGCACGGACTCCTCTCCGCGGCCTGCCTCCAGCCGGCACAGATGGGTCGCCGAGCCTGGTGCGATCCGCACGCCCAGTTCCTCGTGAATCTCCCTGGTGAGCGCAGCCAGCTCTGTCTCGCCTGGCTCGATGTGTCCGCCGGGCAGATCCCACACGTCCGGGTAGGCACGACGGTTCGGGCTTCGATGGACGAGCAGGACCCGACCCTCGCGAACCAGCGCCGCGGTAACGATCTCGTGCATGGCTGAGGATTGTGGCATGACCATCCGGCCAGGCACGCCCGCGACCGCCGCACGTCATCGCGGCCTCGTCGCCCCGCACGTCGAGCCCGCCGGGACCTACAATCGGCCGGTGAACGCCGTGCCGCCCAGCCTGTCGCCGCGGCAGCGGGCGCTCCTGGGGCGGTGGCTGCCGGGCGCGACCGTCGACCGCGACCACAGCTGGGGACTGGTCGCGACGACCGTCCTCGAGGTGACCTGCGGCGGGGCCCGGTTCATCGTCAAGGCCGGGGGCGACAGCGACCACCACATCGCCCGCGAGCTGCACGCCCACCGGCACTGGCTCGGGCCGTGGACCTCCCGCGGCCTGGCGCCGGTGCTGGAGCACGGCGACGACGACGCGAAGCTGCTCGTCACCCGGCACCTGCCGGGCAGCCTCGTCCTCGGCACGGCGCTGGAGGACGACCCCGCCACCTACCGGCAGGCCGGCGCGCTCCTGGCGCTGCTGCACGCCCAGCCCGCGGAGACCGACGAGGACTACGAGCGGCGCGAGAACGCCAAGTCCCTGGCCTGGCTGGACGGCCCGCACCGGATCCCGGCGGCGACGGCCGGGCGGCTGCGGGCCGAGATCGCCGGATGGCCGGCGCCGCCGGCCCGCCTGGTGCCGACGCACGGCGACTGGCAGCCCCGCAACTGGCTCGTCCACGACGGTGCCGTCGCCGTCATCGACTTCGGCCGCGCCGCGATGCGCTCCGCCGCGAGCGACCTCACCCGCCTCGCCGCGCAGCAGTTCCGCCGCGACCCGTCGCTGGAGGCGGCGTTCGTCGACGGCTACGGCGCCGACCCGCGCGACCCCGCCGCGTGGCACCGCACCCGGGTCCGCGAGGCGATCGCCACGGCCGCCTGGGCGTACAAGGTGGGCGACGAGACCTTCGAGGCCCAGGGCCACCGCATGATCGCCGAGGTCCTGGCGCCCTGACCGTCGCTACCGGCCGACGTGGAACGCGCGCTCGCGGTAGGTCAGCGCGGCGCCGGCCGGGCCGATCCGCGCGTCGGCGACCTCGGCGACGACCACGGTGGAGGCGCCGACCGGCAGCCGGTGCAAAGTCGTGCACCGCAGCGCCGCCGGCACGCCGTGCAGCAGCGGCTCGCCCGTGGGCAGCGTCGTCCACGGCTGGTCGTCGGTGAACCGGCGGCCGCCCGGCTCGGCGAACTGCCGGGCCAGGTCCTCGTGCGCCGCCCCCAGCAGGTGCACGACGAAGCTGTCCGCCGCCACGATCAGCCGCGCCGACGGCGAGTCCATGACCGAGAACGACAGCGCCGGCGGCGCCAGCGACACCGACGCGACGCTCGACGCCGTCAGCCCGACGGGACCGTCCGGACCGGCCGCGGCGATGACCGCCACCCCCGTCGGATAGGCGCGGAACGCCGCCTTGAACGACGCCACGACCCCCATGTCGACCTCGACGGTCACCGACCGGCCCGCCTTCCGCCACCCCGTCCCGACACCAACACCGGCAACCGTAAAACCTCAACCGAACTCGAGGTCAAGTCCGGCACCCGGCACCGGGGCGCCGGCCCACTCGGCCGATGGGGAACATCACACGAGGGAGCGTGGTCGCGGGCCGGCGGCGAGGTCCAGGGCCGTGTCGCAGGCGTCCGCCGCGTGGTCGCTGTGGGTGGCGAGGACGACGGTGCTGCCGTCGTCGGCGAGCTGCCGCAGCAGGCCGATGACGAGGGCGGCGTTGTCGTTGTCCAGCGCGCCGGTCGGCTCGTCGGCGAGGATCACGGCCGGCCGCTTGGCCAGCAGGCGGGCCACCGCGATGCGCTGCTGCTCGCCGCCGCTGAGCTGATACACCAGGTCGTCGCCGCGCCCGCCGAGACCCACACGGGCCAGGGCCGCCTCGATCACCTCGCGACCGCCGGCCGCGATGCCCACGTTGAAGGCCACGGTGGCGTTCTACGAGACGAAGCCCACGCCGGAGGCCGAGGCGGTCCTGCGGCAGGCGACCGTCACCGCCCACCGCCGGGCGACGGTGCGGGCCGGGACCGACGGCGCGGTCAACGACGTGGCCTTCAGCCCTGACGGGGGCTGGCTCGCCGGCGTCGGCCGGGACGGCACCGTCCGGGTGTGGGCGCGGACCGGCCGGGACCTGCGCCAGGCGCCGGTGGCCGAGCTGCGCGGGCACCAGGGTCCGGTGTGGGGCGTGGCCGTCGCCCCGGACGGCCGGGTGGCCTCGGCCGGTGACGACGGGATCGTCCGGGTCCGGGACTGGCGCACGGCGGCGGAGGTCGTGCTGCAGGGCCACGCCGGTCCCGTCCAGGACGTGGCGTTCGACCCCGAAGGCAGGCGGCTCGCCAGCGGCGGCGCCGACGGGACCGTCCGCCTCTGGGACCTGACCACGCACAGCGCCGACGTCCTGCCCGGCGACCCGAGCGGCGACCAGAGCAAGGTGTGGGGCGTCGCGTTCAGCCCCGACGGCACGCACCTGGCGGCGGCCCACGCCGACGGCGTCGTCCGCGTGTGGAACCTCGCCGACCGCACCGTGCGGCGCCTCGCCGGCCACGACGGACCGGTGCGCAGCGTGGCGTTCAGCCCGGACGGCCGGCACCTCGCCAGCGGCGGCAACGACGGCACCGTGCGGCTGTGGGACACGGCGACCGGCGCGTCGCTGGTCCTGCGCGGGCACGAGGGTCAGGCGTGGAGCGTCGCGTTCAGCCCGGACGGCCGCCGGCTGGCCAGCAGCGGCGACGACGGCACCGTCCGTGTCTGGAACCCGGCCGCCGGCGAGCCGGTGGTGATCGACGGCTTCGGCGCCTCCGTCGGCGAGGTGGACTTCGCCCCCGACGGCCGCCACCTGGCGACCGGGCACGGCGACGGCACGACCCGCATCTGGCGCTGCGAGGCCTGCGAGGACGTCCACGAGGTCCTGGCCCTGGCCCGGACCCGCGTGACGCGGGACCTCACCGACGAGGAGCGCTCGGCGTTTCTCCGCGCGCCCTGAGGTCCGCGCGGGCGCGGCCGTACTCGGCGAGGGCGTGGAAGGCGGCCTTCGGGGTCCACGAGCCGTCCGGCAGCACCCGCACGATCCCGCGCGCGGCCAGGTCGAAGTCGCGGGCCGGGTCGTCGGTCGTCGGCAGGTGCCGGTTCGCGAACGTGTAGACGAACGCCGCCTCCACGCCGCCGGCCTCGTAGTCGCGCAGCAGGTCCACGATGTACCGGGCCTGGCCTTCCTCGTCGCGTTCCAGGGTGGCGGTGAGCGTCGCGGCGCGGCCGTGCTCGTCATACGTCACCGGCTCCGCGGCGCCCGCGACGTCGGCGGCGCCGCGGAACGTGCAGCAGCCGAACTCGGTCGCGGCGTAGGGCTTGCCCTGGCCCACGGCCGCCGCCAGGGTCTGCGGGAACGCCGCGGCGTTGGTCGCGTCGCGGTAGCCGGCGTCGCTGGCGATGATGTCGAACGGCGTCCAGTCCACGGCCTCGAGGGGGATCGAGGCGTACCCGACGGGCCCGCCGAAGCGTTCCCGGACCGCCGGCACCGCCTCGGCGAAGAAGTCCCGGACCGCGGCGCGTGCGGCCGGGACGGCATCCCGCATCCGCATCGGGTCGGCGAACAGCGCCATGCGCTCGGTCAAGTCGCGGCCGGGCAGGAAGCCGTCGGTGAACATCGAGATCTCGGAGCCGGCCAGGTACACGACGGGGGCGCCGTCGCGCCGCAGCCGCTCGGCCCGCGACGCGCCGTCGAGCACGAACGCCATGAGCCCGTCGCGGTCGAGGCCGTTGGTGAACGGGCAGTACCAGACCTCGAGCCCGGCGCCGGCGGCCAGCCGGGCCGTGAGTTCGAGCCGGTCCTGCACGCCGCCGGTGATGCGCACCGCGTCGCAGTGCAGCTCGTCGCGGATGACGCGCAGGTCCCGCTGCACCACCTGAGGGTCGAACGGCTCGTGCGTGGTGGACCCGGCGCTCACGAAGCCGGTGTCGTAGTTCATGCCGAAGACGCGCATCGCGAAGCTCTCCTCGTTCGTAGGGTACGACGCGTACCCTATAAGGTACGTCCAGTACCCTGCAAGGCATGAGCACGAGACGCCGCGGCGAGGACCTGGAGCGGGCGATCCTGCACGCGGCGGCGGAGGAGCTGCGCGAGTCCGGCTACGCGGGCATGACCATGGACCGGGTCGCGGGGCGGGCCGGGACCAACAAGAACGCCATCTACCGCCGCTGGCCGAACCGCGCCGCGCTGGGCATCGCCGCATACCGGCACCTGTCCGACGCCGTGCTGCCCGACCCGGACACGGGCACCCTGCGGGGCGACGCGCTGGAGATGCTGCGCCTGGCGAACCAGACCTGGTCCTCACCGCACGGCGCGATCCTGCGCGGCCTGCTCGCCGCCGCCGCCGACGACCCCGAGCTGCTCACCCTCATGCGCGAGCGCTCCGGCGCGGACACCATGGACCGGGCCTGGCTGACCATGCTCGGACGGGCCGTAGCCCGCGGCGAGGCACCGGCGGCGGCCGTCCACCCACGGGTCGCGGCCACGCCGATGATGCTGCTGCGCGCCGAGTACGCGATGCGTGGCATCCCTTCGGTACCTGACGAGGTGCTCGTCGAGATCGTCGACGAGGTGTTCCTGCCGCTCGTCCGGGGCCGCGCCTGAACGCGGTGCGGCGACGCGGGGCACTTGAACAGGCCGGGTGGGTGGTCGCAGCCCGCGTGGCGGTGGGCTGTTCAACTGTGGCTGGTCACATCGGAGCGGTCGAGTGATGATCCTCCAGGCGCCGACTGGGCGACCAGCACATTGAGCATGGGAGGTCCGATCCGCATGATCCGGACGGCCGTCACGAAACGCAGCAAGCCCCGGATGTGGGGCTGGACCTACCGATGACCCTCAGCCCGGAGCTGCTGGACCTTCCGGCACCACACGCACAGGCCGTCGCCCCGCCGCGGCACACCCGCATCGCCGGGGTCGGCACGGCGGTGACGCCGGAGTCGTACACCCAGCGTGAAGTCCTCGACCTGTTCCGGATCACCGATCCGAAGATCCGGTCCGTCTTCCTGAACAGCGCCATCACCCGCCGCCACCTGACGCTGCCGCCCGTGGACGCCGACGGCAACCGGGTCGCCGAGCCGCAGGGTGAGCTCCTCGCGAAGCACACGCGGCTCGCCGTCGACATGGCGCTGCGCGCGATTCAGTCCAGTGTGGACGATGCCGGGGTGGGGCTCGACGACATCGAGTACCTGTGCTGCGTCACCTCGACCGGATTCCTGACCCCCGGGCTGAGCGCCCTGATCATCCGCGCGGCCGGGATGGACCCGGGCTGCCACCGGGTCGACGTCGTGGGCATGGGCTGCAACGCGGGGCTCAACGCGTTGAACGGCACGGCCGCCTGGGCCCGCGGCAACCCCGGCCGGCTCGCCGTCATGGTGTGCGCCGAGGCGTGCTCCGCCGCCTACACGTTCGACTCGACGATGCGCACCGCCGTGGTCAACAGCCTGTTCGGCGACGGCGCGGCCGCCGTCGCGCTCAGGGCCGGCGACCACACGCAGGCCGCCGGCCCCCGGGTGCTGGGCTTCGCCAGCCACATCATCACCGACGCGATCGGTGCGATGCGCTACGACTGGGACACCGACCAGAACAGGTTCAGCTTCTTCCTCGACCCCGACATCCCGTACGTCGTCGGCGCCCACGCGGAACGGGTCGTGGACCGGCTCCTGTCCGGCGCGGGCCTGCCCCGCAGCGCGGTCCGGCACTGGCTGATCCACTCCGGCGGCAAGAAGGTCATCGACGCGGTGCGGGTCAACCTCGGGCTCACCCGCCACGACGTGCGGCACACCACGGGAGTCCTCGCCGACTACGGCAACCTCTCCAGCGGCTCGTTCCTGTTCTCGTACGAGCGGCTGCTCCGCGAACAGGTCGCCGAACCCGGCGACCACGGGGTCCTGATGACGATGGGCCCCGGCTCCACGATCGAGACGGCGCTGGTGCAATGGTGACGGAAAAGATCATGCTCACGGTCGACGGCACGCAACCCATCTCCGCCGAGCTGGTCGCGAGGGTCGGTGAGGCGTGCGACCGGGCCGAGACGCTCGGCGGGCAGGTCGTCGTGTACGCGTCCGGCGCGCCGGCGCAGGCCCGGACCGAAGGGCTGACGGTCGCGCTGGTGAGCCGCTGGGAGCGGGCGCTGCGGCGGCTGGAGCGGCTGCCGGTCGCGCTCGTCGCCGTCGCCGAGGGTGACGTCGGCGGCCCCGCCCTGGACGCGCTGCTGACCACCGACTACCGGATCGCGACCCCGTCGGCGCGGCTGGTCGTGCCGGTCGGGACCGGGGCGACCTGGCCCGGGATGGCGCTGTACCGGCTGGCGCACCAGGGCTCGCACACCGCCGCGGTCCGCCGGGCGCTGCTCTTCGGCGACCCGATCGGCGCGCGGGACGCGCTGGCCCTGCAGCTGCTCGACGAGGTCACCGACGACGTCACCGGCGCGCTGGAGGCGGTCGCCGGGCTCACCGGGAGCCTGTCCGGCAAGGAGCTGGCCATCCGCCGGCAGCTGATGCTGGACGCCGGCACGGTCAGCTTCGAGGAGGCCCTCGGCGGTCACCTGGCGGCCTGCGATCGCACGCTGCGCCAGGCCGCGGTGTGAGCGGTATGAACAGGGCGGAGCGGTGCGCGTTCCTCGACCGGCACGTCGAGGAGGTGTACGCGGAGCTGACCGGCGACGGCACCCGCCACCTGCGGCTGGCCGAGCTGGCCGAGGCCGCCGCGACCCGGCACCCGGGCCTGGTCCCGACGGCCGCGCAGCTCGCCGCCGACCGCGACCTGCCGCAGGCCGCGAAGGTCGGGCACGAGATCGACCTCGGCATCTTCTTCAACCGGGTCCTCGGCTCGCCCACGGCGGGGGCGCACCTCATGGACGCCATGCTCCGCCCGACGGAACGGGCGCTGGCGATGCTGCCCGAGTTCGAGCGGACGGGGACGGCCGATCTGGGGTCGGTCCGGGCGGAGCTGCGCGGGGCGGTGGTGCACCTGACCCTCTGCCGCGACGATTGCCTCAACGCCGAGGACCCCCGTCAGGTCGACGACATGGAGACCGCCGTCGACCTCGTGCTGCTGCATCCGGGGGCCGAGGTCGGGGTGGTCCGCGGCGGGGTGATGACCCACCCGCGGTACCGCGGCCGCCGGGTCTTCAGTGCCGGCATCAACCTCAAGACGCTGCACGCCGGTGGGATCACCCTCGTCGACTTCCTGCTGCGCCGCGAGCTCGGCTACATCCACAAGCTCCTGCGGGGGATTGTGACCGACGACCCGGCACGCTGGCACTCGCGGACCGTCGAGAAGCCGTGGGTCGCGGCCGTGGACGGCTTCGCCATCGGCGGCGGGGCACAGCTGCTGCTCGTCTTCGACCACGTCCTCGCCGCCGCCGACGCGTACGTCAGCCTCCCCGCCGCGCAGGAGGGCATCATCCCGGGCGCGGCGAACCTGAGGCTGGGCCGGGCCGCCGGGGCACGGTTCTCCCGCCGTCTGGTGCTGCAGGGCCACAAGATCTGGGCGACCGAACCCGACGCCAGGTACCTGATCGACGAGGTGACCGACCCGGCGGCGCTGGACGACGCCGTCGACCGGGCGGCGGAGGCGCTGCGAGGACCCACGATCGTCGCCAACCGCCGGATGCTGATCGCCGCCGAGGAGCCCGCCGACGCCCTGCGCCGCTATCTGGCCGAGTTCGCCTTGCAGCAGGTGTTGCGCATGTACGACGACGACGTGCTCGACAAGGTCCGCCGGTTCACCGAGCGCGGCTCGTGAGCGGCCAGCGAAGCGGCTCGGGCCGCTCACCGGGATTGCAGGTTGGGCTCAGGCCGATGCCGGAGCGAAGCGGAGGCGGCGGCGTGAGCGGCGACGACGGCGGCGTGAGCGGCGACGACCGGCCGCGGGTGCGGTACGAGAAGCACGCCGGCGTCGCCCGCGTGACGATCGACCGCCCTGCCGTGCTCAACGCGATGGACCTGCGCACCCACGAGGAGCTCGCGGCCGTCTGGGACGACTTCGAGGCCGACGACGACCTGCGGGTCGCGGTCCTGACCGGCGCCGGCGACCGGGCCTTCTCCGTCGGCCAGGACCTGCGGGAGCGGGCCCGGCTGAACGCGGACGGGGCGGCACCGACCACGTTCGGCAGCCGCGGCCAGCCCGGCTGGCCCCGCCTCACCGAGCGGTTCGAGCTCACCAAGCCGGTGGTCGCGCGGGTCGACGGCTACGCGCTCGGCGGCGGGTTCGAGCTCGCCCTCGCCTGCGACATCATCGTGGCCAGCGACCGGTCGGTCTTCGCCCTGCCGGAGGCGCGGCTCGGTCTCGTCCCCGGCGCCGGCGGCGCGTTCCGGCTGGCCCGGCAGCTGCCGTTGAAGGTCGCGATGGGCTACCTGCTGACCGGCCGCAGGATGACGGCGGAGGCGGCGCTGCGGGCGGGGCTGGTGAACGACGTCGTGCCCGCCGGCGGCCTCGACGCGTGCGTCACCGGATGGACCGACGACCTCGTCCGGGCGGCGCCGCTGTCGGTACGGGCGATCAAGGAAGCCGTGCTGCGGTCGCTCGACATGCCGCTGCCGGACGCGTTCACGGCCGAGTTCGTCTGGGAGCGGCGGCGGATGCACAGCGAGGACGCCATGGAGGGCCCCCGCGCGTTCGCCGAGGACCGCGAGCCCCGCTGGCTCGGCCGGTGAGCGGCCGCCCGGGCGGTGTGCAACTGCCGCGCCGCAGCGGTTGAACACCGCCGTTCAACTGTCGCAGCGGGCCGGTTGAACATGGGCGCCCGCAACGGATCCGGGCCTGATGATGAGGGCCGCATCCGTTCGAGAGGGGCATCGGCCGCACTATGCGCTACGTAACCGCCAACGGCATCAGGCTCGCCTACGACCGCACCGGCGACGGCGACGACGTCCTGCTGATCATGGGATCCGGTGCCAGCGGCCGGGTCTGGACCGCGCATCAGACGCCCGCGCTGCACAGGGCCGGCTACCGGACCATCACGTTCGACAACCGCGGCATCGCCCCGTCGGACGTGCCGCCCGGCCGCTACAGCCTCGACGACATGGTCGCCGACACCGTCGGGCTGATCGAGGCCCTCGACGCCGGGCCGTGCCACCTGGTCGGCACCTCGCTCGGTGCCGTGATCGCGGAGGAGATCGCGCTGCGCCGGCCGGAGCTCGTGCGCTCCGCCGTCCTCATGGCGACCCGGTCCCGCTCGGACCTCGTGCGCCGGGCGCTGAACCGGGCGGACCAGGTCCTCAACGAGAGCGGCGTGCAACTCCCGCCGGGGTACTCGGGGCCGACGACGGTGCTGCAGATGTTCTCGCCGCGGACCCTCAACGACGAGTCCACCGTGTCGCTGTGGCTCGACGTGTTCGAGCTGTCCGGCGACAACGGCTCCAGCGGCCAGGACTGGGTCGACGTCGGCACCGACCGGCGGGACCTGCTGCGCCGGATCACCGTGCCGTGCCGGGTCATCACCTTCACCGACGACCTGATCTGCCCGCCGCACCTGGGCGCCGAGGTCGCCGACGCCATCCCGGACTGCGACCTGGTGGAGATCGGCGGTGCGGGGCACCTCGGCAACCTCGAACGGCCGGACGAGGTCAACGCCGCGATCGTCGAGTTCCTCGGCAAGTTCTGAGCCGGCCGGTGTTCAACTGGGGCACCGCTGTTCAACGGTGTATCCGCTGGTCCCCGGGGCTGCCGTGACCGGCCGGACGGACGCCGTTGATCGGATCGATGGGCTTGGGCATAGTGTGCACGCCCCCGGTGCCCACCGGTGGGAATGCGGTTTCGCCGGCCGGCACCAGGACACCGGGAAGCCGATCCGGCCGGCGCTGCGGCTGATGCACGTCTCGGAGGAATCCTGATGATCCCGTTGTCGTACGCGCAGCAGCGGCTGTGGTTCATCGGGCAGCTGGAAGGCCCCAGCGCGACGTACAACGTCCCGATCACCCTCCGGCTGACCGGAGCCATCGACGCCGAGGCGCTGGACGCGGCGCTGCGCGACGTCATCGGCCGGCACGCCGTGCTCCGCACCGTGTTCCCGGTCGCCGACGGGCAGCCGCACCAGCGGATCGTCCCGCTCGAGGACCTCGACCGGGCCCTGCGCGTCGTCGAGGTGGCCGCCGCGGACGTGCCGGCGGCGGTGGACGCGGCCGCCGGGCACGTGTTCGACCTCGCCGCCGAGATCCCGATCCGCGCCACGCTGATCTCGTCCGGGCCGCACGAGCACGTGCTGATGGTGGTGATGCACCACATCGCCGGCGACGGCTGGTCGAAGGCGCCGCTGGCGCGGGACCTGTCCACCGCGTACGCCGCCCGCCGCGCCGGCCGGGCCCCGGACTGGGAACCGCTGCCGGTCCAGTACGCCGACTACGCCCTCTGGCAACGGGAGCTGCTCGGCGACGAGTCCGACCCGGACAGCCTCATCGCACGGCAGGTCGCGTACTGGCGCGAGACCCTCGAAGGGGCCCCGGAGGAGCTGACGCTGCCCGCGGACCGGCCGCGCCCGCTCGTCGCCGGCCACCGCGGCCACCAGGTCCCGGTCGAGGTGCCCGCCGACCTGCACGCGCGGCTGGCCCGCCTCGCCCGGGCGCAGGGCGTCACCATGTTCATGCTGCTGCAGGGCTCCCTGGCGGTCCTGCTGTCCAAGCTCGGCGCCGGCTACGACGTCCTGACCGGCTCGGCCGTCGCCGGGCGTACCGACGAGGCGCTGCACGACCTGGTCGGGTTCTTCGTCAACACCCTCGTGATCCGGACCGACCTGACCGGCGACCCGACGTTCGAGCAGATCCTCGCCCGGGTCCGCACCACGAGCCTGGGCGCGTTCGCGCACCAGGACGTCCCGTTCGAGCGGCTCGTCGAGGAGCTGGCCCCGGCCCGGTCCCTGGCCCGGCACCCCCTGTTCCAGGTCATGCTGACCGTGCAGAACACCGCGAACGCCGCCCTCGACCTGCAGGGGCTGGACGCGGCCGGCGTCGCCACGGAGCACGCGACGGCGAAGTTCGACCTGGACCTGACGGTCGCCGAGATCGAGGACGCGGCGGGCGCGCCGGCCGGGCTGCGGGGCTGGGTCACCGGCTCGGCGGACCTGTTCGACGCGGCGTCGGTGGCGTCGATCGCCCGGCGCTGGGTCCGGGTCCTGGCGGCGGTCGCCGCCGACCCGGCGCTGCCGCTGTCCGCGGTGCAGGTCCTCGACCCGGCCGAGCGCGAGCTGCTCCTCACCGGCTGGAACGACACCGCGACACCGCTGCGGGCCGACCTCGTCCCCGCGCTGTTCGCCGAGCAGGTCGCGCGGACCCCGGACGCGGTCGCGGTCGTGCGCGACGGCGTCGCACTGTCCTATGTGGACCTGGACACCCGCGCGAACCGGCTCGCCCACCGGCTGGCCGCCGCCGGGGTCGGCCCCGACTCGGTCGTGGGACTGTGCCTGCCCCGCGGCGTCGACGTCGTGGTCGCGCTGCTGGCGGTGTGGAAGGCCGGCGGCGCCTACCTGCCCGTCGACCCGGCGTTCCCGGCCGAGCGGATCGGCTTCATGCTCGCCGACGCGGGCGCGGTCTGCGTCGTGTCCGACCGTCCCGTGGCGGCGCCCGGTGTGCCGGTCGTGCACCCCGGCGACCCGGACCTGGCCGGCCTGCCCGGCAGCGCCCCCGCGGCGCGGATCCTGCCGGACCACCTCGCGTACGTCATCTACACGTCCGGCTCGACCGGCACCCCGAAGGGCGTCGCCGTCACCCACGGCGGCCTGACCAACTACGCGCAATGGGCCGCCGCCGAGTACGGGCCGGCGGGCCGCGGCGTGGTCCTGCACTCCTCGCTCGCCTTCGACCTGACCGTGACGAGCGTCGTCGTGCCGCTCATCACCGGGTCGCCGGTCGTGGTCGCCGCCGGAGGCGGCCCCGAGGCCCTCGCCGACCTGGTCAACGCCACCGCCGGGTTCGACGTGCTCAAGGTCGTGCCGGCGCACCTGCCCCTGCTCGCCGAGCTGGTCACGGTGCAGGCGGCCGCGCGGGTCCTCGTCGTCGGCGGCGAGGCGCTGACGGCGGGCCCGGTCCGCCAGTGGCTGGACCGGGCACCGGATTCGGTGGTGGTCAACGAGTACGGTCCGACGGAGACCGTCGTCGGGTGCTGCGTGCACCGCGTGACGGCGGGGCAGCCGATCGACGGCGACGTCGTGCCGATCGGCCGCCCGATCGCCAACACCCGCCTGTACGTCCTCGACGAGCGCCTGCGGCCGGTGCCGGCCGGGGTCGCCGGAGAGCTGTACATCGGCGGCGCCCAGGTCGCTCGCGGCTACGCCGGCCGGCCCGGCCTGACCGCGAACCGGTTCGTCGCCGACCCCTTCGGCAGTGGCGACAGTGGCCGGCTCTACCGGACCGGCGACGTCGTGCGCCGGACCGCCGGCGGGGACCTGGTCTACCTCGGCCGGTCCGACGAGCAGGTGAAGCTGCGCGGGTTCCGGATCGAGCCCGCCGAGATCGAGGCCGTCCTCGCCGGCCACCCACAGGTCGGCCAGGCCGCGGTCGTCGTGCGCGAGGACACCCCCGGTGACCGGCGCCTCGTCGGCTACGTCACCGGCACCGCCGACGGCGCGGCGCTACGGGAGCACGCCGCCGCGCGGCTGCCCGAGCACATGGTGCCCGCCGCCGTCGTCGTCCTCGAGGCGTTGCCGCTGACCGCCAACGGCAAGCTCGACCGCAGGGCACTGCCGAAGCCGGTCTTCGCGGGCGGCGCCGGCCGCGGACCGGCGAACGCCCGCGAGGAGATCCTCTGCCAGGCGTTCGGTGAGCTGCTCGGCGTCGACACGGTCGGCGTCGACGACAACTTCTTCACCCTCGGCGGGCACTCCCTGCTCGCCGTCCGCCTCGTCGAGTGGCTGCGGGTCCGCGGTGTGGCCGTGTCCGTCCGGGCGCTGTTCCTCACCCCGACCCCGGCCGGGCTCGCCGCGGCGGCCGGCATCGCGGCGACCGAGGTCCCCGCCAACCTGATCCCCACCGGCGCGACGGCCATCACTGCGGAGATGCTGCCCCTCGCGGACCTGACCCAGGCGGAGATCGACCTCGTCGTCGGCGCCGTCGACGGCGGCGCGGCGAACGTCGCCGACATCTACCCCCTGGCCCCGCTGCAGCAGGGCATCCTGTTCCACCACCTCCTCGCCGGCGGCGGCGAGGACGACGTGTACGTCGCGCCGACGGTCCTCGAGTTCGCCGACCGCGACCGCCTCGACCGGTTCGCGGCCGCGCTGCAGCGGGTCATCGACCGGCACGACGTGCTGCGCACCTCCGTCGTGTGGGCCGGGCTGCGCGAACCGGTCCAGGTCGTGTGGCGGTCGGCGACGCTGCCCGTCACGCAGACCGGCCCGGCGGCCGGCGCCGACGAGATCCTCGCCGCGGTCGGCCTGTCGATGGACCTGGGCCGGGCGCCGCTGCTGGACCTGCACGTCGCCGAGGCACCCGGCGGCCGCTGGCTGGGGCTGCTGCGCGGCCACCACGTCGTGCAGGACCACGTCGCCCTCGACGTCGTGCTCGGTGAGATCCAGACGGTGCTGTCCGGGCGGGCCGCGACGCTGCCGGCGCCGCGCCCGTTCCGCGACTTCGTCGCCCAGACCAGGTCCGCGGCCGCCACCGGCGACCACGACGCGTTCTTCCGCGACCTTCTCGAGGGCGTCGACCAGCCGACCGCCGCCTACGGCGTCACCGACGTGCGCGGCGCCGGCACCGGCATGCGGCGCGCCCACGCGGAGCTCGACCCCGCCGTCTCCGCCCGGCTGCGTGACGCCGCCCGGCGGCTCGGGTCGAGTCCGGCGACGCTGCTGCACGTGGCGATGGCGCGGCTCCTCGCCGTCGTCGCCGACCGCGACGACGTCGTCTTCGGCACCGTGCTGTTCGGGCGGATGAACGCCGGCGCGGGCGCCGACCGCGCGCCCGGCCTGTTCATCAACACGCTGCCGGTCCGCGTCGACACCGCCGGCCAGGACGTCGCCGGGGCCGTCTCCGCGATGCGCACCCAGCTCGCCGGGCTGCTCGAACACGAGCACGCCCCGCTCACCACCGCCCAGCGGGCCAGCGCCCTCCCGGCCGACGAGCCGCTGTTCACCACCCTGTTCAACTACCGGTACCAGGCAGGCGGCGACCCGGACGGCGGCGGGTTCGCCGGCATCCGCAAGCTGTACTCCCGCGACATCACCAACTACCCGCTGACCGTGTCGGTCGACGACCACCCCGCCGGGTTCGGCATCGTCGTCGACGCCGTCGGGCCGATCGAACCCGACGCCGTCGCCGGGATGCTCCGCACCGCCGTCGGCAACCTCGTGGCGGCCCTCGACGGGAACCCCGGGCTGCCGCTGCCGGCCGTCGGCGTCCTCGCCGAACCCGACCTGGACCGCCTGCTGCGGCAGTGGAACGACACCGGGTTCGCCGCGCCGGACGCGACGGTCCCGCAACTGTTCGCCGCCCAGGTGGCGCGGACCCCGGACGCGCCGGCGGTGCTGTGCGGCCCGGCCGTCGTCACGTACGCGCAGCTGGACGCCCGCGCGGACACGGTGGCGCGGGCCCTCGCCGACGCCGGCGTCGGACCCGAGTCCGTGGTGGCGCTGTGCCTGCCGCGCGGCGCGGACATGGTCGCCGCGGTCCTCGGCGTGTGGAAGGCCGGCGGCGCCTACCTGCCCGTCGACCCGGCGTACCCGGCGGAGCGGATCGCGTTCATGCTCGCCGACGCGGCACCGGCGTGCGTGCTCACCGCGGCCGGCTTCCCCGCCCTCGCCGCCGCCGCCGTCCCGGTCATCGCCGTCGACGACCTGCCGCCGACCGACGGCGGGCCGGTGCCGGTGGCCGCGGGCCCGGGGTGCGCGGCCTACGTGATGTACACGTCCGGGTCGACCGGCGTGCCGAAGGGCGTCGTGGTCGAGCAGCGATCCGTGGCGGCGCTGGTGACCTGGGCCGCCGCCCGCTTCGGCGACCGCTTCGGGCGGGTGCTGGCGGCGACGTCGCTGAGCTTCGACGTGTCGGTGTTCGAGCTGCTGGGCCCGCTGTGCTGCGGCGGGTCGGTCCGGGTCGTCGACGACCTCCTCGCCCTCGCCGACACCGCGATCGACGACGTGACCCTGGTCAGCGCGGTGCCGTCGGCGCTGGTGCCGGTCGTCGGCTCGGTCTCCGCCGACGCGATCGTCCTGGCCGGGGAGGGTCTGTCGGCGCCGGTCCTGGACACCATCAAGACCGCCGTGCCGGGCGCGGCCGTCGCGAACATCTACGGCCCGACCGAGGCGACGGTGTACGCCACGGCATGGCACGACGACGGGACCACCCGCTCCGTCCCGCCGATCGGGCGGCCGATCGGCGGCGCCCGGGCGTACGTCCTCGACGAACGCCTCACGCCGGCGCCCGCCGGGGTTGCCGGTGAGCTGTACCTCGCCGGTTGCGGTGTCGCGCGCGGGTACGTGAACCGGCCCGGACTGACGGCCGAGCGGTTCGTCGCCGACCCGTTCGGGCCCGGACGGCTGTACCGGACCGGCGACGTCGTGCGCTGGAACGCCGACGGCGAACTCGTGTACCTCGGCCGTGCCGACCAGCAGGTGAAGATCCGCGGGTTCCGGATCGAACCCGGTGAGATCGAGGCGGTCCTGGTCGCGCACCCGCGGGTCGCCCAGGCCGCCGTCGTCGCCCGCGAGGACGCCGGTGGCGACAGGCGCCTCGTCGCCTACGTCGTGCCCGCCGACGGCGCCGCCGGGAGCACCGGCCTGCCGGCGACGCTGCGCGGGTTCGCCGCCGAGCGGCTCCCCGAGTACATGGTCCCCGCCGCCGTGGTCGTCCTTGCCGCGCTGCCGCTGTCGCCGAACGGGAAGCTGGACCGCAAGGCGCTGCCGGCCCCCGACTTCGCCGCGAACGCCGGGACCGGCCGCGGCCCCGCCGACGTCCGCGAGGCTCTGCTGTGCCTCGCCTTCGCCGAGGTCCTCGGCATCGACGCCGTCGGCGTGGACGACGACTTCTTCGCCCTCGGCGGCCACTCGCTGCTCGCGGTGCGGCTCACGAGCCGCGTCCGGGCGGTCTTCGGCGTGGAGCTGCCGCTGCGCGCCCTGTTCGAGGCGCCGACCCCGGCCGGGCTCGCGCGTCGGCTGCCGGGCGCCGCGGCGGCCCGTCCCGCGCTGGAGCTCCGGCAGCGGCCCGACCGGCTGCCGCTGTCCTACGCGCAGCGCCGCCTGTGGTTCCTGGAGCAGCTCGACGGGCCGAGCCCCACGTACAACCTCCCGATGGTCCTCGGCCTCGCCGGCGACGTCGACGCGGACGCCCTCGCCGCCGCCCTGCTGGACGTGATCGGCCGGCACGAGGTGCTGCGCACCGTGTTCCCGACCGTCGACGGCGAGCCGCTGCAGCACGTGATCCCGGTCGAGGACCTCGACTGGGACCTCCACCGGGGCGACGTCGCCGACCTCGAGGCGGCGGTCGGGCACGCCTTCGACCTGGCCGTCGAGCCGCCGATCCGGGCGTGGCTGCTCATCGGCGGCGGCCGGACGGTCCTCGTCGTGGTCGTGCACCACATCGCCGGCGACGGCTGGTCCCGGGGCCCGCTCGCCGCCGACGTCTCCACGGCCTACCGGGCCCGGCTGGCCGGTCACGCCCCGGCGTGGCGGCCACTGCCGGTCCAGTACGCCGACTACGCGCTCTGGCAGCGTGACCTGCTCGGCGACGAGACCGACCAGGACAGCGTCATCGCCCGGCAGGTCGCCTACTGGCGCGACGCCCTCGCCGGCACCCCGGAAGAGCTGACCCTTCCCACGGATCGGCGCCGTCCGGCCGTCGCCGGGCGTCGCGGGCACGTGGTGCCGGTGCGGCTGGACGCGGCCACGCACGCGCGGCTGCTCGCCGTGGCGCGGGCCGAGGGCGTCACCGTCTTCATGCTGCTGCAGGCCGGTCTCGGGGTGCTGCTGTCGAAGCTGGGCGCCGGGACGGACGTCCCGATCGGCGCGGCCGTCGCCGGGCGTACCGACCAGGCGCTGGACGATCTGGTCGGGTTCTTCGTCAACACGCTCGTCGTGCGGACGGACGTCTCGGGGGATCCGACGTTCGCGGAGCTGCTCGCCCGGGTGCGGGAGACGACCCTGGCGGGGTTCGAGTACCAGGACGTGCCGTTCGAGCTGCTCGTCGAGGAGCTGGCACCGGTCCGCTCCCTGGCCCGGCACCCGCTGTTCCAGGTGATGCTGACCGTGCAGAACACGGCCGGCGCGACCCTGGACCTGCCCGGTGCCGACGTGGACGGTCAGGTCGGACCGGCGTCCGCGGTCACGGCGGCGAAGTTCGACCTCGAGTGGAGCGTCACCGAATCGTTCGACGGTGATGGCCGCCCGGCGGGGCTGCACGGCGTGCTGATCGGGTCGGCGGACCTGTTCGACGCCGGGTCCGTGGCGGTGCTGGGGGAGCGGTGGGCGCGGGTCCTGGAGGCGGTGCTGGCGGACCCGTCGGCGCCGGTGTCGGCGGTGAGCGTGCTGGACCCGGCGGACCTGGACCTGGTGCTGCGGGCGTGGAACGACACCGTCGCGGAGGTGCCGTCGGCGACGCTGCCGTCGCTGTTCGCGGCGCAGGTGGCGCGGACCCCGGATGCGCTGGCGTTGGTGTTCGAGGGTTCGTCGGTGTCGTACGCGGAGTTGGACCGCCGCGCGAACCGTCTGGCGCGCCGGCTGATCGCTGACGGTGTGTGCGCGGATTCCGTGGTGGGTGTGTGCCTGCCTCGTGGGGTGGACATGGTGGTGGCGTTGCTGGCGGTGGTGAAGGCAGGTGGCGCGTATCTGCCGATCGATCCGGATCTGCCGGCCGAGCGGGTCGCGTACATGAGCCAGGGTGCCGTTCTCGTATTGACCAGCGTCGACGCGGAAGGGTGTCCCGACACTGATCCGGGCATCGAGGTGCTGCCGGCTCAGGCTGCGTACGTCATCTACACGTCCGGCTCGACCGGTCTGCCCAAGGGCGTGGTGGTGCCGCACGAGGGCATCGTGAACCGCCTGGTGTGGATGCAGTCCAGGTTCGGGCTGGCCGAGGGCGATCGGGTGCTGCACAAGACCCCGTTCGGGTTCGACGTGTCCGTGTGGGAGCTGTTCTGGCCGTTGATCCAGGGCGCGACGATGGTGATCGCGAAGCCGGGCGGTCACCGCGACCCGTCCTACATCGCGGCGTTGATCTGCGATGACCGTGTCGACACTGTTCACTTCGTCCCGTCGATGCTGGAGGCGTTCCTCGCCGCGCCGGAGGCGGCGGAATGCACCGGGCTGCGGCGGGTCGTCTGCTCCGGTGAGGCCCTGGGTACTGCGGTCCGGGACCGGTTCTTCGAGGTGCTGCCGGGCGTCGGCCTGTTCAACCTGTACGGCCCGACCGAGGCGTCCGTGGACGTCACCGAGTTCGAGGTCCTGCCGGACGCGTCACCGGTGGTGCCGATCGGGAAGCCGGTGTTCAACACCCGCGTCTACGTCCTGGACGACCGCCTCGCCCCAGTGCCGGTGGGCGTCGCGGGCGAGTTGTACCTGGCCGGTGTCCAGCTGGCTCGCGGTTACGCGGGCCGGCCCGGTCTGACGGCCGAGCGGTTCGTCGCGGACCCGTTCGGCAGCGGGGAGCGGCTGTACCGTACAGGTGACGTGGTCCGCTGGTCCGCCGACGGTGACGTCGTCTATCTGGGCCGGGCGGACGAGCAGGTGAAGGTCCGTGGGTTCCGGATCGAGCCCGGTGAGATCCAGGCGGTCCTGGCCGCGCACCCTGACGTCGAGCAGGCCGCGGTCGTGCTCCGCGACGACCGGCTCGTCGCCTACGTGGTCGGCCAGGTCGACGGGCTGCGGGAGTTCGCGGCGGCGCGGCTGCCGGAGTACATGGTGCCGTCCGCATTCGTGACCCTCGACGCGCTGCCGGTCACTCGCAACGGCAAGTTGGACCGCAAGGCGCTGCCGGCGCCGGAGTTCGCGGCCGGGACTGGGCGCGGCCCCGCCAACGCCCGAGAGGAGCTGCTCTGCCAGGCGTTCGCCGAGGTGCTCGGTCTCGACACCGTCGGGGTCGACGACGACTTCTTCGCGCTCGGCGGGCACTCGCTGCTCGCGGTGCGGCTGGTCGAGTGGCTGCGGGTCCGCGGCGTTTCGGTGTCGGTGAA
>NZ_JBFAJA010000132.1:0-27867 GCF_040654975.1 Dactylosporangium sp. NPDC050588
TCGGCACCCCCCGCGGCCGGGCCCGCATCCGCGCCGCCGGCCACGCAGTTCGGGCACACCGCCGGTCCCGCCTCGGCACCACCCGCGGCCGGGCCCGCATCCGCGCCGCCGGCCACGCAGTTCGGGCACACCGCCGGTCCCGCCTCGGCACCACCCGCGGCCGGGCCTGCCTCCGCGCCGCCCGCGGCCGGGGGCACGCCCTGGGCCGGGGCGCCCGGCGGGCTGGCGGAGGGCAGCGACGAGTTGCCGACCCGGCCGTTGGGCGCGCCTGTCACGCCGCACGAGGGTGGAGGGCCGTTGCGTCCCGCGTCCGAGTCGGTGGCGCCCTCGCCGGAGGTGCCGCAGACCAGGTACGGGCGGCCCAGCGCGAGCGAGCCGGCCACCGAGCCGTTCGGCATCACGCAGCAGACGCCGGCCGCCGGCAGTGGTGGGGCGTTGCCGTCGCGGGCTGCGCGGTCCGACGTGGTGCGGGAGACGTCGATCCTGGCGGGGCCGTCGTTCGACGGGTTCAGCGCCGGGCGGCGGGGCGTCCGCGAAGAGGAGACCGAAGCGCTCCACCCCAACCGCCCGTCCCGGCCACGGCACGCCGCGCAGAACGAGACCGGTGAGCACCCGACCGTCGGCGGGAGCGTCGACGAGGGCGCGACGACCCGGTTCATGCCGATGCGGGCCACCGACCCCGTCCAGGAGCCGGCGACCAGGACCGACGCGGACCCGGACCAGCAGGCGACGACCCGCATCGGACCCGTCGACCCGGACGTGACCACCAGGCTCGGCGCGCCCAGTGCGGCGGAGCAGGCGGAGCGGCGGGCGGCGTTCGCGCGGGGCGAGGCGGAGCGGCGGGCCAACGCGCAGGCCGAGCTCGAGCGGCTCACCGCCGAGCGGGCCGCCGCTTCCGAACACGGCGACGACGAGCCGCCGACGTCACCGTGGGCCGCACCACCCCGCGACCGCACCTGAGCAGGCCACACCCTGAGCAGGCCACACCCTGAGCAGCAGACGCACCGAAGCCGGCGGCACCTGAACAGGTCACACCTGGACAGGCCGCTCCGGAGGCAGCAGGCGCACCGAGGGCCGTCACCTTTCGAGGGGGCGGCCCTCGGTCGTAATTCGGTGGCGATGCCGGGACGAGATGCGCGACGATGCATCCGTGTGATTCGCAGGACGTGCTGACCGCCTGACCTGGACCCCGCGCAGGGGACGGGCCGGGTGACGTTCCCGTCCGCTCACACTCCCGCTGCGAGGCCACCTTGCTACGCGCTGTTTCTTTGTCCAAGCACTACGACGCCGAGCTGCTGTTCGAAGGCGTCGACTTCACCCTGAACGCCGGTGACCGGCTCGGGCTCGTCGGGCCCAACGGCGCCGGGAAGACCACGCTGCTGCGGTTGTTGACCGGGGCCGAGAAGCCGACGAGCGGGCACGTCAGCCTCGCACCGCGGCGCCGCATCGGGTACTTCGCCCAGCAGGTCCCGGATCCGGATATTTCCGTTCTCTCCTTCCTGAGCGACGGCGAAGCCGACCGCCTCGCGCACCGGATGCGGACGCTCGAGGCACGCATGGCGGACGACACCGCGGTCCTTGAGGCACCCATGGCGGACGACACCGCGGTCCTCGAGGAGTACGGTCAGGTCCAGGAGCGCTGGCTGGCCCTGGAAGGCTGGTCGGCACCGCAGCGCCGGGCCGAGGTGCGCGAGCGCCTCGACATCGCGCACCTGCCCGACGACCTGCCGGTCGGCAAGGTCAGCGGCGGCGAGCAGGCCCGGCTGATGCTCGCCCGCGTCCTGCTCGCGACGCCTGACGTGCTGATTCTCGACGAGCCGACGAACCACCTCGACGCCGCCGGCACCGCGTGGCTCGGCGGCTTCCTCGCGGCGTTCCGCGGCGCGGTCCTGGTCGTCACGCACGACCGGGCGTTCCTCGACCGCACGGTGACCCGGATCGTCGAGCTCGACGGCATCCACACCACCCCGCAGTGGTACGAGGGCGGCTACACCGACTACCGCGCCGAGAAGACCCGCCGCTGGCAGAAGCTCCTGCTCGACCACGAGGCGCAGGAGAAGTTCCGCCGCCGGCTCGAGGCCGACATCGCGAGCACCAAGGACCAGGCCCGCGGCGTCGAGGAGTCGGTGCGGTCGGGACTCGGGTCCGACAAGATCCGCCGGTACGCGAAGAAGGTCGCCAAGAAGGCCAAGGCCCGCGAACGCCGCCTGACCCGGCAACTGACCTCCGCGCGCTGGATCGCCGAGCCGTCCACCCGCCCACCGCTCACCCTCGCGTTCCCTGTGGCTCCGGAGGCCCCGGAAGCCGCGGAGTCCGTGGTGAGCGCCCGCGGGCTCACGGTCAAGCTCGGCGCGCGGCGCGTCCTCGACGACGTCTCGCTCGACGTCCACGGCCGCGTCCTCGTCACCGGCCCCAACGGCGCCGGCAAGACCACCCTGCTGCGCGCCCTGTCCGGCCGGCTCCCCACCGACGCGGGCACGGTCACCACCGCCGCCGACGTCGCCGTCCTCCCCCAGACCCATGACGACCTGCGCCGCGACGACCGGACGGTGCTGGGATTCTTCCGTTCGAGGGTGCCGGTGTACGTCGATGAGGCCGAATCCCTCCTCGATGCCCACCTCTTCGGCCCCGACGAGTGGGACCGCCGCCTGCGCGACCTCAGCGCCGGTGAGCTGCGCCGGCTGCTCCTCGCCGTCATCGTCAACACCGGCGCTCAGGTCCTCTTCCTCGACGAACCCACCAACTACCTCGACTTCGAGGCCATCGACGTCGTCGAGGAGGCGTTGCGCGCCTACCAGGGCACCCTGGTCATGATCACCCATGACGAGTACTTCGCCCGCAACGTCGGCTTCGACCACCGCTGGCACGTCACCGACGGCCACGTCCGCGCCGCATAGGTGCGGCCGGCCGATCGGCTGCCCGCGTGGCCCCGGACCCCGACCAGGTGAAGGAGCGGCGGGGCAGGAACGGCACCGCGGCGGCGACCGTGGTGAGGCAGGCGGCGGCGAGCACGGCGGCCAGGCGCTGGTGGGCGCCGGTCCAGTCGGGCCCGTCGACGCTGACGAAGAACGCCGCCGAGCGCGGAGCGAAGGCCAGCGCGGCGAGCGCGACCAGGACGGCGGGTGCCGCGGTGGGGCTGGCCACACCACGCGGCGCCAGCCGCCAGGCGACGACGGCGGCGGCCGGGCCGAGTGCGCCGATGGCCGCCGCGTCCAGGGTCAGGGCCCGCAGCGGAAGAAGGTCACCGCTGCCGTCCTGGGCGCCGGCGAGCGTGACGGCGAGCGCCGCCACCCACCACGCGGCCAGCACCGCGCTGCCGATGGCGGTGCGGATCGCGACCCCGTGCCAGGCGGGAGCCGGCGCGGTGGCGGTGGTCGGCTTGGCGGGGTCGTCGTAGAGGAACGCCAGACCGACGGCGGCACAGGCGGTGGCCAGGCGCAGCAGGGCGGCCAGGTTGTCGGCCGTGAGGGTCACCGTCATCGCCGCGGGAACGCTGACGATCGCGAGACCGGCCGCCAGCGCACCGAGCACCGGGCTCCAGCGGATCGCCCGGAGGGTCGGCCGGACAAGGGCGGGCCACCTCATGCCGGACCCGCCACGCGCCCCACGACCACACCACCGCGGCAAGCCGCAACCGCACCACCACCGGAGGCCCCAACCGCACCACCGCAGGGAGCCGCGACCACACCAGCGCGGCAAGCCGCAACCGCACCACCACGGGAAGCCCCAACCACACCACCACGGGAAGCCGCAACCCCACCACCACGGGAAGCCGCGACCACACCGCCGCAGGGAGTGGCGACAGCACCACCGCAGGGAGCCGCGACCACACCAGCGCGGGACGTCGCGACCACACCAGCGCGGGGAGTGCGGAC
Source organism: Dactylosporangium sp. NPDC050588 (assembly GCF_040654975.1). NCBI lineage: Bacteria > Bacillati > Actinomycetota > Actinomycetes > Micromonosporales > Micromonosporaceae > Dactylosporangium > Dactylosporangium sp. NPDC050588. Next base: position 3,876 of record NZ_JBFAJA010000132.1, read on the forward strand.
GATCGGATCGACCCGGCGGCGGCCGGTGGCCGGAGGGCGGCGTGGCACGGCGGCGGTCAGGCGGTGCATACGGTGCGCTCCTCCGCGGGTTGCTCCGGGGCGATCGGCACGCCCATGAGCGCGGCGAAGCGGTCCGCCGGGGTGGCAGGGTCGGTCAGCTCGGTCCAGTGCGCGGTGACCAGGCTGCCGACCTCGGCGGGAGGCCGCCGCAGGGCGCTGAGGCCCGGCGCGGCGTCCCGGTCGGGGACGACCATGCCCATGAAGGTCGTGTCGTCCATGAAGGCGAGGCCGCCGGAGCTGGCGGCGTCAAGCTTCCGCAGCCCTCGGGCGGTCGCGGGGGTCGCCTGGCCGACGAGCCACACGAGCAGCGCGCCGCGGGCGCCGCAGACCATGGTGGAGGGGGCGAACGCACTGCCGGTCATGAGGCGGTGCGCGGCGGCGGCGGCGAAGACCGCCTCGGAGGTGTCGTCGCCCCAGCGGGTGCCGACCGGGATCACCGCCGGGGTGCCGGCGGCCGCCGCGGCGCGCTCCCAGGCGGTGTTGCGGCCGGTCTCGTCGTCGGAGCTGCCGGTGGAGCCGCCGGTCGGGTAGCCGTGGGCCCAGACGCGCTGACGGACGGCGAGGGGTGGGCCGGTGACGGTGGGGACGGCGCGGCGGACGCCCCGCAGCACCGCCTCCCAGCCGGGGATCCAGGTCGTGAAGTCGGCGAAGGCGCAGTACGTGACGTCGCCGCGGCGATGGCAGGCCTGCTGGGCGCCGGGGTCGTCGGTGGCGGTGACCGCGGCGCGGCGCAGGGCGTCGTCGGTGTGGAACTGGGCGGCGCCGGCAGCGGCGGCGACGAGCGAGACGAGCACCGCGGCCACGGTCACCGGACGGCCGCGGGCACCGGAGCGGAACAGGGCGGCGACGGCGACGAGACCGGCGAGGCCCGCCACATACCCGAGGTGCCGCAGCGACGGCCGGTCGACCAGGTCGGCCGGCAGGGCGAAGGGCAGGTCGCCGAACATGACCGGCTGGAGCAGGCGCAGGGCCGCGTTGCCCCTGGCGGCGGCGACCAGGACGGTGAACGCGGCCACGGCGAAGGCGAACATCGCCAAGGGCGCCACCACGGCGGAGCGGACCACCTTGGCGAGCAGCACGCCGGCGGCGGCGAGGAGGACGACGAGGACCGGGATCAGGGCGAGCTCGGCCGGGTCGGGGCGGCCGGCGGCGCCGGGCAGCAGGGCGAGGGCGCCGATCCGCGCGGCGGCCAGCAGGGTGACGCCGGCCGCGTAGGGCAGCGGGGCGAGCAGGAACGCCGCGGTGCGCCACGGGTCCGGCAGGACGAGCACCGAGTAGAGGGCGTCGGTGCGGTGGCGGTGGGCGCGCAGCGCGTTGAGGTTGGCGACGACGAGGGCGCCGCCACCGAGGATGAACAGCCCCGACAGCTGCAGGCCGACGACCTTGTCGTGGAGCACCGGATAGCGGTCGGTGGAGCCGGTGACGAGGTCATACACCCACGGGGACACGAACAGCAGCACGGCGACGAGGGTCAGCGGGTGCCGGGCGAAGCGGACCGCCTCGACCCGGGCCAGGGCCAGCATCGCCCGGCGCCACGGCACCCGCACCGCGTCCTCGACGGGAGCGAGCACGGCCGTCATGACGCACCGCCGACGTCGACGAGCATGAGATAGCCGTCCTCGATCGTGGGCGGGAGCAGCTCGGCGCCGGGCGGTGGGTCGCCGACGTGACGGTGCAGGCCGGTGCCGGTGCGCCAGGAGGCGAGGGCGCCGGGCTCGCGGGCGGCGCTGGTCCACACCCGGCCGTCGGCGAGGGCGGCGAGGTCGGCGGGTGTGCCGGAGAAGCGGACGGTGCCACGGTCGATGACGACGACCTCGCGGCACAGGGACATGACGTCCTCGGTCTGGTGCGTCGACAGCAGCACGGCCCGGTCCTCGCCGAGGTCGGCGAAGAGCTCGCGGAAGCGCATCCGCTGCTGCGGGTCGAGCCCGACGGTCGGCTCGTCGAGGATGAGCAGGTCGGGGTCGCCGACGAGGGCGGCGGCGAGCGCGACCCGCTGGCGCATGCCGCCGGACAGCGCCTTGATGCGGGTGCGGCGCTGGTCGTCGAGGCCGACGGCGGCGAGGACCCGGCGGACCTCGGCGTGGCGGTCGCCGCGGTGGGTCAGCTCCTTGAGGATCGCGACGTAGTCGACGAACTCGAACGCGGTGAAGCCCGGGTGGAAGCCGGGGTCCTGGGGCAGATACCCGAGGCGGCGCCGCACGGCGAGCCGCCCCGGCCCGGTGAGCGGGTCGTGCCCGAGGACGCGCAGCGAGCCGGCGTCGGGGGCGAGCGCGGTGGCGACGATCCGCAGGAGGGTGGTCTTGCCGGCGCCGTTGGGGCCGAGCAGCCCGGTGACGCCGGTGCCGAGGGTGAGCGTGACGCCGTCGAGGGCGGTCTTGCGCCCATACCGCAGGGTCAGGCCTTCGGCCCGCACGGCGCCGGCGGTGCCGTCGGGGTGGCGCGGTCTGGCCGCGTCGATGCTCATCGGAGCCTCCTGAAGTCGGTGTCGAAGGTCGCCGCCCGCCGGGCGAGGAGCCCGACGGCGAGGGCGACCGCGAGTGCGGTGCCGGCCTGGCCGGCGGCGGTGAAGAGGACGCCTGCCGCGGCGGCGACGAGGCCGCCCCAGCCGACGCCGGCGACGACTGCCGCGGTGACCGTGCCGAGGCGCGGGGCGAGCAGGAGCGTGAGCACCGTCAGCGCGAGCGACGGCAGGAACCAGCCGGCCGCGCCGGGGCCGGCGCCGGGCACCGCCAGGCTCGCGAGGGCACACAGCACGGTGGTGACGGAGACGACGGCGGCGCAGCGCAGCAGGAGCAGCCGGAAGGACTGCATCGGCGCGACGAGGGCCACCTCATACGTGGGGTCGATGCCGGGCCCGAACGACACGGCCACGCCGAGCAGCGGCAGCAGCGGCGCGCCGGCGAGGAACACGAGCGGGTCGGCGAGCCGGGCGATCGTGGCCGTCATCGCCAGGGTCAGGGTGATCGCGACGAGCCACGACAGCCGCAGCGCCGGGGTCGCGGCGAGCAGCCTTGCGGTGTGGTCAGGCACGCGGAGCAGCAGCAGGAGCCGCTCGACCGGCCCGGGCACGGGCGCGTCGAGGGAGGCGTCGAGGCGGGCCCAGCCGTCGTCGACGAGCCGCGGATCCGCGACGGCGGTGAGCCGCGAACGGCACGACGCGCAGCCGCCGAGGTGCGCCTCCACCGACCAGAGCAGCGGCCCGGCGAGCCCGCCGCCGGCATATGCCCGCACGTCGGAGTCCTGAAGATGCCAGTCAGCGAAACCGCTCATGCCAGCTCCTGCCGTAGTTGCCGGCGGGCCCGCATCGCCCGCGTCTTGACCGTGCCGGGCGGGATGCCGAGCAGCACCGCGGCCTCGGCGGTGGTGAGCCCGTCCAGGACCGTGGCCTGCACGACGGCGCGCAGCTCCGGGGAGAGCCGGGACAGGGCACCGGCGAGGTCGCCGTGCTCGACGCCCCGCAGCACCTGCTCCTCGGCCGAAGGCTCCGAGGGCTCCTCGCCGCCGCGGAACCGGGCGAGGAGCCGGCCCAGCCGGTGCCGGGCGCTGGTGCGGCGCAGCGCGTCGACCAGGCGGCGCGAGCCGATCCGCCACAGCCAGCCGGCGATGTCGCCCTGCTCGCGATAGCGGGCGGCGCCGCCGTGCCACAGCTCGAGGAACGTCTCCTGGACGACATCGTCGATCAAGGTCTCGTCTGCACACCGGTACCGCAGCCGCAACGTCAGCCAGACGGCGTGCCGCCGATAGAACTCCTCGAACGCCGCCCTGTCCCCGGCGGCGGCCGAGGCGAGCAGATCGGCGTCAGACTGAACCCTCACACCTCATCATCGGATCGACCCCGCCGACCGGTTCACGACGACGAGAGAAAACTACGGAGCGGCGTTGAGCAGATCCACCGCGCTGTGCTGGCAGCTGTGGTTGGAGGCGGTCCGCGGCCCGGCCCAGTGACTGCCGTAGGCGTCCAACGTGTCCCGATCGTTCAGATAGGCGCTGTCCGCGTTGCGCTGCAGATAGGCGTTGTAGGCCCCGCCGGCGGCCGCGTTCAGCACGCCCAGGCCGCGCACGGCGGCGCCCTTGAACGAGACCCCGTCCCCGGCGCAGGTGCTGCTCTCGTTCGGCTCGCGCAGGATGCCGCCCGGCGACAGGTAGGTGCTCGCGACCAGCGCGTCCCCGATCCGCCGCGCCGTGGCCAGGGCGGCGGCGTCGCCCGTGAGGCGGTTGAGCTGCACCAACGCGTTCATCAGCACGCCCTGGTTGTAGGTCCACGTGACGGACCCGTTGTTGCGGCAGGTGCTGAGGCTGATCCCGTCGTTGACGAGGTTGGACCCGTTGAGCATCCCGGTGCTCTGGAACCATGTCCAGCCCGCCTGGGCCCGCGCCCGGTAGACCGTGTCGCCGGGGAGACGCAGCGACAGCGCCGCGTTGAGCTGGATGTAGAGGCTGTTCTCGATGGCGTTCTTGACCAGCCGGTCCGTCTTCCACCAGACCCCGCCGCCGCAGCGGGTGTCCCAGTAGGCGTACATGTGGTCGGCGCCGGCCCGGGCGGTGTTCAGGTAGCGGCTGTCGCCGGTCGCGTCGTATGCGGCCACCCACGCCAGGGCCCACCAGCCCGTGTCGTCGAGGTACTCGTTGCGGAACTGGCCGAGCTTGGCGTTGACCTGCTTGTCGTAGGTGTTGGCGATGGCGTACCGGTAGCTGCCCATCCCCGACCGGCGGCTGTTGTCGATGACGGCCGTGAGCGCGTTCGCCGAGGTCCACCAGTCGTTGTTGCCGAACAACCCCGTCGGGAGGTTGTACTGCATTATGAGGGCGGTGGCGGCCGCGGTACGCCGGTCCCACGCGTTCCAGGTGCTGCGGGTCCACGCCGTGCAGGTCAGTTCGGGCCGGTCGCCGGCCTTGCCGCAGGCCCGCAGCGCGCCGACCCCGTTCGCCGCCCAGTTGTCGACGTTGAACTGCGCGGTCCGCCGCGCGGTGCCGCCGGCGGGCACGGTGGCGTAGCCGATGCGGCTGTCGACCCAGGTGCGGCCGCCGTCGAAGGACCGGTCCATCCAGACCTCGTCGCCGGCCTTGCCGTTGTCCAGGCTCGCCCAGGCCATCGCGTCGGTGTCGTTGAGATGCATGGTGAAGCGCCGCCCGTACAGGGTGCTGCTCACCGTCTGCCGGTCCGAGGGGGCGAGCGCGGCGTCGCGCCCGTCGCAGTAACGGTTGCAGACGACGGTTGCGGCCTCGGCGGGCGCGGGAACGGCCACCACGGCGGCAAAGACCAACGCAACAGCAACAAGCACCCGCACGGCGGCCTCCGAACCTGGCAAAGGGCCCGGACCGCCATCCGGTTTTCATCGACGATCCTCCACGCATGCAGTTCTGTCAACTCTTGACACAACCGGATCACGCGGAGAGACTCGCCACAACCGTCAATGCCCGAACCCCCGGGAGCCCCCGCATGCGCCGGATCCTCGTGCTCGCCGCCGTCCTGGCGAGCTGCATCGCCGCGACCGCCGCACCTGTACAGGCCGCGGTGACCACCCGGCCGGTCAAGGTCATGCCGCTCGGCGACTCGATCACCTGGGGCGAGGGCAGCCCGACCACGTCCAGCTACCGGGCACCGCTGTACAACCGCCTCGTCGCCAACGCGGGCTACAACATCGACTTCGTCGGCTCGCAGCGGTCCGGCTCCCTGCCGGACACCGACAACGAGGGGCACTCGGGCTGGCGCATCGACCAGATCGCCGCGAGCGCCAACGGCTGGCTCGCCACCTACCAGCCCGACGTGATCCTGCTGCACATCGGCACCAACGACATGAACCAGAACTATCAGGTGGCCACGGCGCCGCAGCGGCTCGGCTCGCTCATCGACCAGATCCTCGCCGCGCGCCCCACCGCCACCGTGCTGGTCGCGAAGATCGTGCCCGCGCTCGACGCCACCATCCAGGCCCGGATCAACACGTTCAACGCCGCCGTCCCCGGCATCGTGAGCGCCCGCGGCGCGAGGGCCAGGCTGGTCGACCTGTCGACGCTCGCGGCGTCCGACCTCAACGACACGCTGCACCCCAACGACTCCGGCTACGCCAAGATGGCCGCGCGCTGGTACACGGCCCTGGAGCCGGTGCTCGGCGACGGCCGCGACTGGCCGCTGCTGCGGGCCCCGTTCGAGGCGAGCGACCCCGCGCCGACCTGGCTGGACAGCGCCGGCGCGACCGTCGGCGTCGGCGGCTACTGCTGCGCCCTGACCGCGATGGAGTCCTCCCCGCGCGCCGAGCTGGCCCGCAGCGGCAGCGCCGCGCTGATGTACTCCGGCGCCGACAACTCCGCCACCCAGTCCTACTCCTACCAGCGGATCTTCGCCACGGACCTGCCGGTCGGCGCGGCCACGACGCTGTCCTACTGGATCTACCCGCAGCAGGCCACCGGCACGTTCGTCGCGGTCGACCTGCAGTTCAGCGACGGCTCCGCGCTGCGTGACTCCGGTGCCGTCGACCAGTACGGCGTCCGCGCCCACCCGCAGTTCCAGGGCGAGGGCGGCCACCTCGTGGTCAACCAGTGGAACCTGGTGCGGGTCAGCCTCGGCGGGCTCGCCGGCCGCACGATCACCCGCGTCGACGTCGGCTTCGACCGCCCGACCGGCACCGGACCGTTCCGCGGCTACGTCGACGACATCGCGATCACCGACGAGGGCGGCGCCTACCCGGGCGTGAACCTGGCCCGCGGCGCCACCGTCACCGGCAGCGCCGCCTGCGTCGCGGCGGAGGCCCCGGCGAAGGCCGTCGACGGCGTGATCACCGGCAACAGCAAGTGGTGCAGCGGCGCCGCCGGCGCCACCCTGCAGGCCGACCTCGGCGCCGCCAGGACCGTGCGCCGGTTCGTGGTCCGGCACGCCGCCTCCGGCGGCGAGTCGCCGGCGCTGAACACCCGTGCGTTCACCATCCAGGTGAGCACCGACGGCGCGACGTGGACGACCCCGGTGACCGTCACCGCCAACACCGACGGCGTCACCAGCCACCCGGTCGGCCCGCTGACCGCCCGCTACGTGCGCCTGGTCGTCACCACGCCGACCCAGACCACCGACCCGGCGACCCGCATCTACGAGCTGGAGGTCGAGGGCGCCTAGGCGCCGCCGTAGCCGGGGGTGGTGTCCTCCTCGTCGTCGATGACGAACGACGGGCCGAGCCGGTCGGAGAGCACCCGCGGGTCGAGCGGCGCCCAGCGGGTGCCGCCGACCGAGCGCAGGTAGGCGAAGTTCATGCCCCACCAGCCCGGCTCGTACGCCACGACATCCACCCGCTCGCCGACGAACCGCAGCCGGACCTGGTCGGCGACGACCCCCGACTCGTCCTCCAGGTTCGATCCGTGGACGGTCAGCACGGCCAGCAGTCCGCCGTCGTCCTCGCGCCAGGCTCTCAGCCGGCCGGCGCGACGCATCTCACCGCAGCCCGCCACGTGCACCGTGTAGGCGAAGGCAGGCTGGTCACACACCAGCATCGCACTCACAAGTATCAATACTACAGCTAGCGCATCCCCCGGTAGACACCGCGGAGGCGGTCGAGGCGCTGGCGCTGCTCGTAGGTCGCGCCGAGGGTGATGAGCAGCAGGCCGGTGCCGCCGAAGAGCAGCAGCAGCATCCAGACGGGCAGCCCGATGCGCAACAGCTCGTTGACGGTGGCGATGATCGTCACCGCGGATCCGACCGCGACCGGCGCCTTCTGCTGCCGGACCGCGCCGATCGCGACGGTGATGACGCCGGCGAGGATCAGCAGGACGCGGCGCAGCTCCGGGGAGTTCTCGTTGGCGATCGCGAGCGCGAGGCTCGGCGCGAAGCCGGCGACGAGGGCCGGCCCGTAGGCGAGCCAGCTGCCCAGCTCCGGGCGGCGGCGGATCTCCAGGAGGCCGGTGATGAGCGCGAGCACCGCGAAGGGCAGCGTGTACGCCTCGATCAGGGCCACCTTGACCGTGATGAGCAGCAGCCAGATCGCGATCAGCTCGGCGACGGACGCGGCGATGATGAGGATGACCCGCTGCTGGCCGCTGCGCCCCTTGCGGGCCGCGGACAGGCCGAGGACCGCGCCGAGGGCGGTGAGGGCGGCCGCGGTGTGCGCGGCCGAGCCGAGGGTAAGCAGGACCGCGACGACCGCGCCGGCGTAGCCGGCCGCCTCGATCGTCATCGCCTCCCGGTTGATGCTGTTGCCCGGCCGCAGCCGCGGCAGCGCGGCACCCAGCACGAGCAGCATCGTCGCGACGATCAGCAGCGGAAACGCGCACTGCCGCAGCGACAGTCCGGCGGCGAGCCCGGCCGCGAGGGCGAAGCCCTGCGCGGTCGACGCGGCGACGTGCCAGCCGAGCATCCGGCCGGTGGGCGTGCGCCCCCAGATGCCGGCGACCGCGCCGACGACGATCGAGCCGGCGAGCCACGTCAGCGTCTGCTGCTTCGTGGCCAGGCTGCCCGCGCCGCCCGCCCCGGCGGCGAGCACGGCGATGACGAAGACGAGCCGGCGGGCGATGATGAGCATCCGGCCGTCGGAGCTGTCGGCCTCCGGCGGGACCGTCAGGGCCAGGCCGAGCCCGGCGATCGTGGCGACCAGCAGCGCCGCCGTCGGCTGCCACGGCCACGGCGCGTGCAGCGCCCCCGGCGCGATCAGCATGGTCAGCGCGGCGCTGGGCACGACGATCGCGACGGCGCGACCGGCGACGGCCTGCCCCGAGCCGCCGAGACCGACCGCCATGAGCGCACCGGCGATGGTGAGCAGCGCGGCGGCGAGCACGTGGGTGCCGTTGCCCGCGAAGCGGCCGAGCTCACCGAGGTCGGACGCGGTCTGCGCGGTGCCCGTCCAGGGGCGCTGGATCCACTTGTACGGACCGGCCAGCGCCGCGTACACCGCCGGCGCCACGAACACGACGACGATGAGCGCGGGCAGGCCGGCCGCCGCGGCGACGCCGACGGTGTACCCGCGGGGTGCCCGGACCTGCCGCCACCGGCCGGGCGTGCCGGCGCTGTCCGGGCGGAAGCCGGACATCGGCACCCACGCGACGCCCGGCTGCCAGGTGACCCGCAGCAGCTCGGCGAGGACCCCGAGCAGCGCCGCGGCGGCCGCGTAGACGACGGCACCGTCGCGCTCGACGATCAGCGCCGCCACGGCCGTGGTGGTCGCGCCGCCCGCGACACCGACGGTCACGTACGGCAGGTACCCCGGCGCCTGCTGGGCCCCGGTCGCGGCGGCGGCGAGACCGACGGCGGAGGTCGCGAGCGCGGCGATGAGCACGGTGCTGGCCTGGCCCGGGTGCAGCCCGCCCGCGGCCGCCGCGGCGGCACCCGTGAAGGCGAAGAGGGCGGCGGCGACACCGCACCCGCCGACGAACGTGAGCGGGCCGTCGGACGGGTTGCCCCGGCGGATCGCGGTGGCCCGGGCGAACCAGGCGATGGCCACGCCGCTGACCGCGAGCGCGACGAGCGTGCCCGCGGTCGCGCCGGGGCGCACGAGGCTCGCGCCGGCGGCGAACATGCCGGCCACCAGCGCGGCGCCGAGCCGCGTGTAGGCGCCGCGCCAGCCCTTCGCGGTCGCGGCCCAGGCCGCGATCCCGGTCGCGGCGATCCAGCCGATGACCATCGGGGACTGCCAGCCGAGGCCGAGACCGACAGGGGCACCGATGGCGGCGAGGGCAGCCGCCGAGGCGGCCGTGTCGTCGCCGTACGGCTGCGGCAGCGCGATCGCGGCCGCGCCGGCGAGCAGCAGCAACGCGATGGGGACCTGCCACCCGTACGTCGCGAGCTGCTGGGCGTTGGCCAGCCATCGGTCGTCGAGGACGGCGCGCCACGGCGGGTCCGCGGCCCGGATCACCCCGACCGCCCCGATGACGGCCAGGCTGCCGGCGAACAGGCCCGTGCAGACGCCGACGGTGGTGGCGCCGGCGACCGGGCCGCGGCGCCACTCGTCGGGCAGGGTCCGGGCGGCGACCGCGACCGCGAACACGAGCAGCGCGAGGGTCACGACCTCGATGCCGTCGGACGCGAGCGACACGGCCCTGGCCACGGCGCCGATCCCGGCGATCGTCACGGCGGCCGCCGCGGCGTCGGCGCCGGTGAACTCGGCGCCGAACGTCTGCCGGTCGTCCATCCGGGGCGCCATCCACAGCATCGCCACGGCGATCACCATGAGCAGGCCGATGACCAGGTCGATCGTGGTGGCGCCGTCCGCGCGCAGGACCGCGATCGCGACCGCGACGGTGCCGGCGGTCGCGCCGATCAGCAGCGGCGGGCTCTGCGCACCCCGGGCGACCTGCGTGATCGCGGCATACCCGAGCGTCACCGCGAGCGCGAGGAAGCTCATCACCAGCACGACGGTCGCGCCGCCGGGCAGGTCGCCGAAGGCGATCGCGGCACCGGCCGCGGCGGCGCCCGGCAGCGCGAAGAGGGCACCGCCGGCGCCCGCGTCGGCCACCCTGCGGGTGACGTACTCCCCCTCGGCGTCGGTGCGGTGCGGCCGGGGCAGCAGCGCGATGCCCGCGCCGGCGACGGAGATGGCGAGCAGGATCAGGGCGGTCGACGCCGGTCGGGCCAGGCCGGCCGCGGCCGCGTACAGGCCGAGGACCAGCGCGGCGCCGAGGCAGACCCACGCGGTGTGCGCCTCCCGGACCCGCATGGCGAGCGCCCCGGCGACGATCGCGCCGGCAACGGTGAGGGCGGGGATCGCCAGCCAGCTCAGACCGAACGCGGCGGGCGCGATGAGCAGGATCAGGGCGGCGCCGACGACGGCGACGTCGGGCCGGAAGCGCTCCGGCGGGGGGACGGTGACGAAGGCGACGTCCCTGGCCCTGGTCGCCGGTGCCGCGCCGGCCCGGGGAGCGGCCGGCGACCCGGGTCGTGGGTCGTCCCAGACGCCGGTGCGCGGGCCGCTCTCCGCCCCGCCCAGCGGCCCCGGCCACAGCCCCGGCGGCGGGGCCGGCTGGGGGCGGACCTCGACCCGGCGGCGGAACATCGAGCCGATCCGCCCGGCGGGCCCGGCGGCCGACCCGAGCGGCACGTCGACCGGCTCGGTGCGGCCGCTGAGCATGAGCACGCCCGCGGCGGTCAGCAGCAGCACCGCCAGGACGTACTGCCAGCCGTCGGCGCCGACGGCCGTGTCGACCTCCGCGCGGTACGCCGTGAGGTCCGCGTTCCACACCGGCCACGCCGCCCGCAGCGGCGCGGCGAGCGCCGGCAGCACGGTGACGACGAGCAGCGCGGTCGTCGCGGCGGCCGCGACGGAGACCGCGTAGCGGGGCCCTCGGCGGGCGTCGCCGGGCAGGAACGGCACGCCGGCCGCGGCGAGCGCCACCGCGAGCGCGAGGAACAGCAGCGTGGAGCCGGGGAACGCGACGGCGCCGACCCGTGCGAACGCGGCGATGACCGCGACGGTGGCGATGCCGGCCGCGATGTCGGGCAGGACGCCGCGCCGCCAGGATAGGGAGCCGGCGACGCCGATCGCGGCGGCGACGAGGGTGACGGCGGCGGCGCGGACGGTCTCGCCGAGGGCCTCGGTGGTGGCGAGGGCGGCGGCGGCGCACAGCAGGGCCGCGCCGAACGTGACCGCGAACAGCACCCAGGCCGCGTCGCGCATCAGCGCGTCGGCGAACCGGTCGGTCTGCACGGTGTGCGGCTCGTGCTGCTCGGCGCCCTCGGCCGGGGTGCCGTCGGCGCCGCTGCGCTCGGCCTCGATCTGCCGGATGCGGCGCTGGACCGACCGGCCGAGGGCGACGCCGAACGCCAGGTCGATGAGCGCCACGCCGGACAGGGCGAGGGACCAGCCGGCGGGGCCACGGATGGAGTCGTAGGCGAGCAGCGGCAGCACCGGCTGGAGCGCGATGAGGGTGGCGTACCGCGAGGCGATGAGGTGGCTCTGCATGCTGTACGCGGCGGCGATGCCGGCGGTGGCGGCGCAGACCAGGCCGGTGTACAGGCTGCCCTCGACCTTGTCCGCGCTCAGCAGCCCCTCGGAGCGCAGGACGTAGCCGTCGAGCAGGACGAGCAGGAGCGCGACCGACGCGACCGTCTCGGCGGTGGCGGTGAGGCCGCGCCGGACCAGCATCAGCGGCAGGGCGAGGGCGCCGGCGGTGATCAGGGCGAGCAGCAGCACCCGGCCGGCGGTGCCGATGGTGCCGAACGCGTCGGTGGTGAGGACGATCGCGGCGCCGGCGAGGAGCAGGCCGCCGAGCGCGAGGACCGACGCCTGCATGCTGGAGGTGGTCGCCTCGGGCTCGTCGGCCGGGCCGTGCGGGCCGTCGCCGCCGGGTGGGCGGCGCATCTGCGGCAGCGCCGCGAGCCGGGTCCGGGCCGGTGCCGTCCGCGTCGCGCCGACCGGTCTGCGCTCCTCGGTCTCGCCCCGGGTCTCACCCGGGGCCAGCGGGGCCCGTGGCGAGTACACCTCCTGCCCCGGCGGCACCGTCGGGCCCTGGACCTGCCGGGCGACCGGCGGCGTGCTCTCGATCTTCGCGCCGCCGGCCTTCGCGCTGCGCCCCAGCCGGGGGCGGCGGCCGCGGCCGGTCTGCTCCTGGTCGATGGACTGCCGGACCTTGCGGCGCAGGGAGTCGCGCTGCGCGGAGGCGTGCGCGAGCTGGCGGCGCAGCTTCTGGGTGTCGTCGGTCAGGTCGCGCTTCTTCTGCTCCAGCGACGCCACGGTGCGCTGGAACAGGGCGAGCGCGGCGGCGTCGGGGTCGTGCGGGCGGCCGCAATCGCGGCAACCGGCGCCCTCACTGGCCGGGCCACCGCACGCCGGGCACGGATACGTCTCCACGCGACTCCTCCCCCCGGGCCGCAGCCGGGGGCGGCCGCGCGTGCGGCCACCCCCGGCTGTTCACGCCCTACTGGGAAGAATGCCTTGTTTCGACGTGTCGCGAAAGCGATGCGCCCGTTCGGGAGATTCCGGCGCTTAAGCGACTGCCGGCTTGCCCATGCCGCGGTACTCCCAGCCGGCCGCGACCCAGACGGACTGGTCGAGACAGTTCCGGCCGTCGATCACCCGGCGGGCCGCGACGAGCTCGTTGAGCGCGTTGGGGTCCGCGTTGCGGAACTCCTCCCACTCCGTCAGCACGCAGATCAGGTCGGCACCGGTGACGGCGTCGGTGAGGGTCTTGGAGTACGTCACGTCGGCGACGTCGTTGCGGGCGTTGTCCATGCCCTCCGGGTCGTACACGGTGACCTCGGCGCCGGAGCGGGCCAGCTTGCGGACCACCGACAGGGCCGGCGAGTCGCGCACGTCGTCGGAGTTGGGCTTGAAGGTGGCGCCGAGCACGGTGATCCGGGTGCCGGCCAGGTCCGGGCCGGCCGGGCCGTAGCCGCGGCCGAGCAGCTCCGCGGACAGCTGGACGATCTTCTGCCGGCGGCGCTGGTTGATCAGGTCGACCTCGTGCAGGAAGCGCAGCGCCTCGCCGACGCCGAGCTCCTGGGCGCGGGCCTGGAACGCGCGGATGTCCTTGGGCAGGCAGCCGCCGCCGAAGCCGACGCCGGCGCGCAGGAACTTGTTGCCGATCCGGGCGTCGTAGCCGATCGAGCGGGCGAGCTGCGTCACATCGGCGCCGGCGGCCTCGCAGACCTCGGCCATCGCGTTGATGAACGAGATCTTGGTGGCGAGGAACGCGTTGGCGGCGACCTTGACCAGCTCGGCGGTCGCGAAGTCGGTGACCACGACGGGGACCTCGCGGTCCTCGGTGAGCGCCAGGTCGAACACGCCCTTGTGGGCGGCGTAGAGCATGCCGGTCGCCCAGTCGCTCTTCACACCGAAGATGATCCGGTTGGGGCGCAGCACGTCCTCGACGGCGACGCCCTCCTGCAGGAACTCGGGGCTCCAGGCGACCTCGACGCCGAGCTCGGCCGGGGTGTGGCGGCGCACGAGCTGCTCGATCCACTCGGCGGTGCCGACCGGGACGGTCGACTTGCCGGCGATCAGCGCCTTGCGCTTGAGCAGCGGCGCGAGGTTGGTGACGGCGCTCTCGACGTGGGACAGGTCGGCGGCCATGCCGTCGGGGCGCTGGGGCGTGCCGACGCAGATGAAGTGGACGTCACCGAACTCGGCGACCTCCTCCCACGACGTCGTGAACCGCAGCCGGCCGGCGGAGAGGTTCTTGCGGAGCAGCTCGTCCAGGCCGGGCTCGTGGATCGGCACGTCGCCGCCGGACAGCTTCGAGATCTTCGCCTCGTCGACGTCGAAGCCGAGCACCTCATAGCCCAGTTCGGCGAAGCAGATGGCATAGGTCGCGCCAAGGTAGCCGGTGCCGAGGAAGGTCAGCCGCGGGCGTGGTGCGCCGGAAGGCGCGGCGACTACGGGTGGGGTGCTCGGGTACGCGATGGTCACGCCTATGTCTCCACTCTTTCCCGTTTCCGCAAATACCCGCATTGCGGACATCTGTGGCGTATAGGGCTTGGTATTGCCGACGTTGCTCCGGCGAGAGTAGTCCCTCCCCGCCGACCGCGCCTTCGGCTCCTTGGTTACTCATCGGTATGCTCACCCTCGGACGAGCCTGAACGGCGGTTCAGGCCGTCGGTCACTACAGGATTTTCGGGTCTTTGGGGGATGCCGTGTTCGAGGTGTACCAGTTGCCGGAGGAGCACGCCGCGGTCCGTGAAGCGGTGCGTGCGGTGTGTGACGGCAAGGTGGCGCCCAACGCCGCCGCCGCCGACGAGACCGGCGAGTTTCCCCAGGCGTCCTACGACGCGCTGCGTGCCGCCGACTTCCACGCCCCGCACATCCCCGAGGAGTACGGCGGCGCCGGCGCCGACGCCCTCGCGACCGCCATCGTCATCGAGGAGGTCGCCCGCGCCTGCGCGTCCTCGTCGCTGATCCCCGCCGTCAACAAGCTCGGCACCATGCCCCTACTGCTGTCCGCGTCGCCGGAGCTGAAGCAGCGCTACCTGCCCTCGGTCGCCGCCGGCGACGCCATGTTCTCCTACTGCCTCTCCGAGCCCGACGCGGGCAGCGACGCCGCCGGCATGAAGACCCGCGCCGTCCTCGACGGCGACACCTGGGTCCTCAACGGCGTCAAGCGCTGGATCACCAACGCCGGCGTCAGCGAGTACTACACGGTGTTCGCCGTCACCGACCCGGCCGCCCGCTCCCGCGGCATCTCCGCCTTCGTCGTGGAGAAGTCCGACGAGGGGGTCAGCTTCGGCGCGCCGGAGCGGAAGCTCGGCATCAAGGGCTCCCCCACCCGCGAGGTGTACCTCGACAACGTCCGCATCCCCGCGGACCGCATCATCGGCGCGCCGGGCACCGGCTTCGCCACGGCCATGCAGACCCTCGACCACACCCGGGTCACCATCGCCGCCCAGGCCCTCGGCATCGCCCAGGGTGCCCTGGACTTCGCCCTCGGCTACGTCCAGGAGCGCAAGCAGTTCGGCAAGCCCATCGCCGACTTCCAGGGCATCCAGTTCATGCTCGCCGACATGGGCATGAAGCTGGAGGCCGCCCGCCAGCTCACCTACGCCGCCGCCGCGAAGTCCGAACGCGGCGACAAGGACCTCACGTATTTCGGCGCCGCCGCGAAGTGCTTCGCCTCCGACGCCGCCATGCAGATCACCACCGACGCCGTCCAGCTCCTCGGCGGCTACGGCTACACCAAGGACTTCCCCCTCGAGCGCATGATGCGCGACGCCAAGATCACCCAGATCTACGAGGGCACGAATCAAGTGCAGCGGATCGTCATGGCAAGGCAGCTGCTCAACGGCTAATTCTGTCGCGTTTCCGCAGGTGAGAGCCGTGATCGAGAACCGGCCGATCTTTCGGTTACCTTCGGTCGCATGACTGTCGTTTCGGATGTCATGCTGGGGAAATGCTGGGGAAGGCAATCGACTAATCGAGATACAGCTATACACCAGGCTAGCGTCGCGCGCCGATCGCGGCACCGCGAGTGCGTGTGACATGTAATCGACATTCTTCGATTACCACCTGACAGGATTAGTGACGCTGCGTAACTAAAGGGCGCTTATTGTGGCCACGTGACGTCATCAGCCGCCGAGCGGCAGGCCATCGCGCTGCCATCACCGCAAGTGTTCGAGTGCCCACACCACTCCAACATCTACCTGCACCGGTTGGACGAATTCGTGGAAACCGTTCTGATTCCGGAGTACACCCGAGGGCGGATCCGCAAACAGGACAACGCCTACGCCCGGGTGCGCGCCGCGCGAGACCGGGCACACCGGCGTGGTGACCGTGCCACAGCACGCGAGCTGCGCCAGCAACTACGCGGCATGCCCAGCGGAGATCCCCGCGATCCGGGCTTCCGCCGGTTGCATTACGCCCGGTACGCCGACGACACCCTCCTCGGGTTCGCCGGACCCAAGGCCGAAGCCGAACAGGTCAAGGGCCGCCTCGCGGCGTTCCTGCGTAACGACCTCAAGCTGGAACTGTCGCAGGAGAAAACCTTGATCACGCACGCCCGCACTCAGGCGGCGAAGTTCCTCGGCTACGAGATCACCGTGCACCACAACGACCGCAAGGTCACCCAAGGCCGCCGCAGCGCCAACGGTGTCGTCGGCCTGCACGTCCCTTCAGCGGTGATCAAGGCCAAGAGTGCCCCCCTACCTGGAGCGCGGTCTCACATCAGCGTGACAGGGAGGGAACCTCGACCTGCTACGCAAACGCATCCTCGCCAGGACCTGACATCCCCATCCGTCGATCACCGGATGAGTGCCAGAGCCACTAAATTAGAGGGGGGCCAGAATCACGAACGCCCGCCACAGCCACGAGGACGGGACGGCCCGCGCGGAGACCGTCTCGAAGGCCGACAACTCGCTGTACCACGAGATGATCTCGGAGTTCCACGCGCCGACCGGCGTGCCGATGGTGTCAACACGTCGTTCAACGACAACGAGGAACCCATCGTCTGCACCCCGCAGGACGTCGTGCGCTGCTATCTCAAGACCGACATGGACGCCCTCGCCCTCGGCTCCTTCTGGACGGTCGATTAGCCGGTCCGCCCGTCATCGTTGCAGCAGATGGTCGATACCGCGCGGATGCGCTCGCGGGCGTCGTCGCGTGGTACACCGGCCATCGGATGAGCGATGATGGTCGCTGGTCAGGGAGCCTCCTCGACGAGCGGGCCGTCTCCCGCCGGCGGTGTCGGCCAGCCCGGTGGAAGCACTGACCGCAGGACGTCGAACACCCGCCGGGCGGCGGCATGGTCGTAGTCGGCCAGCCGCCCGGTCGCCTGCGCCCAGACACCACCCGCGGGCAGCGCCACGACCTCGTGGAACGCTCCGCTGGCTCGCAGGCTGGCTGCACCGCCGAGCCGGTCCGCCACTTCGGCCGGGATGACGGTAATCCAGGAGTATCCCTTGAGCCGTTCCCGCGGCGGGATATGCCGTATCGCTGCGCGCGTCTTACTATCGAGGCCGGCCAGGGACCGCTCCAGCAGCGACTCGACGCCGTAGTTGCCGTCTAGCTCGAGCGTGACCTCACCGTAGGCCGGATCGCTCACTGCTGCGACCTCCTGCAGGAACCCGCACAATGCACGCTCGGCATCCACGGTGCCGACCAGGAACTCGGGCGACGCCGACAACCCAAGCCGGACCCCGCCATCACCCCACGTCCGCACATGCAGGTCCGGGAAGCCGGGCGCGCGCCCTCCGGGCATACGCTCCGCGCGTTCGACGGCACCGGCCTGCAGATAGGCGGTCGCGCCCGGGTGCTGGTCCAGACCGTCCAGGAACACGCTCCAGCTGCGCGGATGCATCAGCAGCGCGGTAGCCACCTCGTCGTCGTACTCACCTTCGAAGCGGACGAGTTCGCACCAAGGCATGCCGACCGGCGGAAAGGTCTCCCAGATCCGCCCGGCCATGAGCGTGCCGGTGACGTCATCACCAGCACGGGGGTTGGCGTCCAGCCCGTCGTGCAACCGAACCGCCAACCTCGACCACGCCAACTCGAACCACATCCGCGTGACACGTCCGGCATCAGGTCCTGAATCCAGGCACAGGATCACATGGAGCCGGGACCCCGAAACGCCTTCCATCGGCCATCTCTCCGCTCAATTCGACCGTCAAGCGACCAACCCGTATCTGCTCCCACCAGCCCTAGCAGACGACCTACCAGCCGCAATCACAACGGGAGCACATACCTCGATGAATATCACACAGCCGGCGACCCCGGCGCCGATCCCAAGCCATTTGTACTGATCGTACGGGCTTGTGTAGTGCACAATGCCGCGATGCCGCTGCGTTCGACCCAGTCTTCACCGCCGCGGCATCGGCGTACTCTGCACACCGCCGCAGGCACCACGTGCGAACGCTGTTGCAGAGCGCTGGGTCGACACGGTTCGACGCGCGCGCTGTTGTATTTGCCGATCGGAGGGCGCGTTTGGGTGAGTGCCGGCCGGTCTTCAGATGGCGGTGGTGGCGAGCTCGGTGAACGCTGCGGCGACTCGGAGCCCGGACGGTGCGTCGAGCCCGAGTTCGTAGTGTCCGCGTCGGAGGTTCTACATGAAGGCGTGTCCGGCGATGATCGTCTGTGCGGTGCGGTCGGCACGCAGCCCGCGCATCGGTCTGAGCCGGTGCTTCAGCTGGCCGTGATCGGCCTCGATCGGTCGTTGGCATGGCGTTCGACGTGGTGCCACGCCGACGGGACCAGCTCGTCGAGGACGGCCGGGTACACCGGTGCCGCGTCGGTGACGACCTCGCTCGGTGTGACCTTCAGCGTGGCCAGCGCCCGGCGGAAGAACCGGCGTGCCGCGGCGGCGTCGCGGCGGGCGGAGACGAGCACGTCGATGACCTGGCCGTCCTGGTCGACGGCGCGATACACGTACCGCCAGACACCGTTGACCTTGATGTAGGTTTCGTCGACGAACCATCTGTCGCCGGGCGCATGCCGGCAGAACCGGGCCGCGTCGGCCAGCAGCGGCGTGAATCGTTGCACCCACCGGAAGATCGTGACGTGGTCGACCTCGGCACCGCGTTCGAGCAGCAGTTCCTCGACGTCGCGGCAGGATAGGCCGTAGCGCAGGTACAGCCGGACCGCGACCACGATCACGTCCGGCGGGAACCGGAACCCGGCGAACGCTGACTGCGGCGGCAACGACGGTCTGCGGCTTGGAGACTTCACTGCTCAAGCCTGCCTCGATCATGCCGAACAGCGAATGCAACAGAGCCCGCCGACCTACAAACCGTCGCGACCGCGCTCGCCGCCATGACCAACCGACCGCACCCGCTCGCGCAACCCGTCGACAGTCAGCCGGGTGGTCACCCGCGACCTTGAACACGTCGACGTCGCCGCTCTGCGGTAGCGCGATCAGTCGCGGTCGGCGTGCTCACGTGCGGCTACGTCACACCGGTCGGCTGACCCCCTTGACTCCCGGGATGGCTCCTTCACCGTGCGGTCGCCTCGGCGTCGGTGAAGTCGACGGGTGCGTCGAGAACGACAATCTCGTCGAGACAATCGGCGAATCCCGAGACGGTGCTGTTTACGAAACCGGGGGTTGCCCGCCATCCATTCTGTCCACCTTGAGGAATCGCACGACGCCGGTATGGATTTCCACACCATAGATTGCGAATACGGTCCCACGCCGGCGGGATGGTTTGCTCGCCGAGAGAGTAGTACCCACCCTCACGAACATAGAAGATTGCCGAGCTGCCGGAGTTCGAAAGTCGGAAAATCCGCGCTGGACGGCCGAGCAGATGGTTTTTGCAACCTTCTGCTCGGCCGGCATGTCCCAACCGGCAACAATGTCGACCAGCGAAACCCTCAGGGCATCAGTCAACACGGACCGGCAGAAGCACGTTGCCTTCGGAAACCAGCGCTGTGAACTCCCGGCGGGTCAGCGGCCCACCTGACAGGATGCGCCGACAGCACTGCTGTATGAAGCTCAGCGCTGCGGCTACTGCCGGATCCTGGGGTAGCCTGTACAGCCAAGCTGTATATCCAAGCCGTCGTACGAGTGCAATGTCTCTGGCCTGAACAGATGAGGTCAATGGCTCCAGTGCATACTCGATCCAGATACTCTCCGGCTGAGCGTCGACGGACGCGGCGGCAAGTCCAGCGTCCGCGCAAATTATTGCGGCCTGCACGTTAGTGCTCCACGGGCCGTCGAGGTCGTGGCCATTTGGAACTGAGGCCGCGAGACTGGCACGAAGCTCGCCGTGATCACCTGCCGGCCCGGCATCGAGCGCAAAGGTTTCTATGACCTCCAACGCTGGAGCGTAGTCACGAAACGACCACACTCCAGCGCATCTCCGCTCAACCTCAACGACCAGCGGCGCGAGCACCCGAGCGCACAGCCCGAATATTGTCGCCCTCCCCGTTGGCGACATCTCGTCGAGGGAAGTCGCCAGCCGTTGGATCTCAAAGTCCATAGCCGAATACTACACTTCGCTCAGTTATGTTGAATTCCCGACTGTCAAGTTGACCAGCGCAGTCATGTCGATCAATTCCGCACGGAGGCTGATTGTCGGACGCGACCCGTTCGAGCGGCCACAAACTGTTGTCATTGTCCGCGAGGAGATTTTCTTCGGCATGATTAGGTCCGTGACTTGTAACCAGCCGAATATTCAAACCGTCCGCCACAGCACGCGAGCCCGAATCCCACCCGTTGCTTGAACCAGCAGTTACATAGCCACCCGAGTCCTGACCGGCCGCGACGACTCGCGAATTGACCGCAGCCGGATGAGACGCATCCGTGCGAATCTGGTTGGCAAAATCTCGCAGTTGATCGACGGAGCAAGGCGGATGTGGCGTGAAATTGTCGATGTTATGAACAAGAACCGGAGAATCGCCAGCAATGACGAAATACGTGTGGAGGTTTGCCACGGTCAGATCTCGCATGACCGCCGAGCCAACATAGTTGCGCACGACAGCCACCGTGATGACCGCACCCGCAGCGCTACGGAGGTGATCACCAGGCTGAAGATCTTGAGCGTACATCCACGTGTCGGTATCGTCGTTCCAGAACGGATGATGCCAAGTCGTCTTGACCACCGTCGCGTCCTCGACACCGTCCCTTTCAAAGGTGACGGTCACCTCGGTGAGATCGGTGTCCTCGTTGCGGTGGAGTTCTTCAACCTTTTCGGTACGCAAGGCACCGGTCTGCGGTTCGCTGGCGACGACCTCGTCCCCGACAGTGACATTGCCAATCGCCTTGTACGAACCATCCGCCAGCAGCACCAGCGTCGACGGATCGAAACTGTGCTTCTTCGCCGGGCAGGCGCACCCACAGCCGGCCTTGCTGCCATCGGTACTTCCGTCTGTACGGCCCTTGGACGCGCCGGATCCGCCGCTACTGCCACCCCGATGCGCGCCGCCGCTGCCGCCTCGGGAGCCTCCGCCGCTGCCGGCTCGAGGTCCGCTGCCGCCGCTGCCGGTGGTGGAGGGTCGGCCAGCGGCGGGGTGACCGCCGCCTCCGCCGCTCGGGCGGCTGGCGCTGGGCAGGCCGCTGCCTCCGCCGCCCGGACGGTTTGCGCTGGGCAGGCCGCCGCGGCCGCCGCCTCCCCGGCCGCCGGCCCACCTGCTGGCGCCGCCGGTGAGTTTGTCCATGCCGGCGCTGAGGCCGCCGTCCAGGCCGCCCTGGATCATGCTGTCGGCGAGGCCGCCCCAGGAGAATTCGGCGTCGCCGCGTTTGACGTCGATCATGTAGCCGGCGCCGGCGGCCATCGCGCCCGCGACCGCGCCGGCCAGGATCAGGCAGCCGACACCGGTGGCGCACAGGGCGCCGACCGCGACCGCTGCCGCGATGCCGACGGCGGCGGTGGCGACGAACTTCCAGGGGTCTTCTTTGATCGTTTTGATGGTGTCTTCGGCGTACTTCTTGGCTGCCTTCACGGTGTCGGTGGCGCACTTCTTGACGCCGCCGTTCACGCACTTCTTGACGGCGTTGTACTTGTCCTGGACGGACTGGACCTTCTTCTTCGCCCAGTCCGTCGTGGACGCGACGACCTGCTTGCGCACCTCGTCGGCCTTGGCCACGACGTAGTTCCATGCCTTGTGCGCGTCCTGGTAGGCCTGCCCGGACGCGACGTAGTTCCACGAGTTCGACACCGCCGTGACGGTGTTGTTCACCGCGCTGGTGACCGTGTTCCACGCGCTCGACGCCGAACTCCTGAGCGACGACAAGAATGAGTGACCGGTGGGGTCGGTGTTCGTGAGGGGGTTGCCGCCGCCGTACTGGTACCGGTTGGCGCTGATCGACGCCGGGACGGGGCTGTTGTTCGCCGTGTCGCGGGTGTCGAACTGGCCGGTGTCGGTGTTGTACCAGCGGGCATGCATGTTCACCCGGCCGGTCGACTGCTCGGTGAACTCCGACTGGTAGCCGAGGCTGCCGACCAGACCGGTGCTCGCCAGGACGACGCCGAGCGGGTCGTAGCTCGCCGAACCGGTCAGGCTCGACCCGGTCGCGGTGAACTGCCCGACCACGTCCGTGTGCAGGTCCGTCCACACATACTTCGAGTTCCCGCCGGTGCCCGGACCAGCGGCGAGCAGGCCGCCACCGGGATCGCGGGTGTACTTGGTCGTGCCGTCATCGGCGAGGTCATTGCCCAGGCCGCTGTACTTGAAGCCGGGTTTCACCGCCCGGCCGAGGGCGTCGTAGGCGTACGTGATGGTGCCGCTCGCGGACCCTTGCGTGATCACCTGCCCGTAGGCGTCAGCGGCGGTGTCATACACACCCGACGGCCCACTGACCTGCTTCACCGACGGCACCGGCGAGACCCGCTGCATCGCAGTCGTCCAGACACGGACAGCACTTGGCGAGTCTGCGACGACCCCTCCTGGCGTCCGCTAGCCCTTCCCGGCGGCCGGGCGCCGGATCGCCGGCCGACCCAGCTCATCGACACGCAGGGCGTAAGCATGAACAGCACGCCGCTGCATGGAGCCTTACCCAACGAATATGAGCGGGTTCGAATACACACTCCACCGATGCGCATTACGGCAACGGTGATGGCAACCTGGGCGGCCATGTCCCGCCCGCAGGCGCACGTTGTGACCCGATGTCTTGCCAGATCTACAGGATTGGCAATGCCCTAATCCCGGGAGCATTGAGGCCGAAAAATCGTTCTTGCGGCTTTTTGCCCACCATCCGGCCGCACCTGCTCCCGCCGAGAAATTTAGAACCTCGCCGCCATCAACAGTCTTCACTTTGACAGGGACACACTTTCGGGCGGTCCGCCACACAGCACGGTAGAACTCCCGAGCGCGCGAATCCTCCACTGACGAGGACCACGCGAGCGTCCCTGAAACCAATCTCCTTTTGCATGTGATCCACCATTAGCCTTGACTTGTCGAGACTAATGACATACCTCGCACTAGGCCCGGTGGAACTCCCGTCAGAATTGCGGACACTAGGCAGCTCAGAGAACAAGCTCTGGTCCCATAACAGAACCCGAGACGCGCTGGATTTCGAGATCGATGACACTAGTGGGGACCCCGATCCAGCCCACCGGATCCCGTTCACGTACACCAGTGACGGAAGAGCTTGCAGCAACGCGCCCGAAAGGACCTCCTCGTCCTGACCCGTCAGGATCAGGTGCTTACTAGCAAGCGCCACAGGTTCCGCCTTCTACGGTTTTGTGATCAGAATAATAGGCTCACCAAGCGTCAGATGGAGAATTCCCCACGCATTTCCGACTTCACGCAGGGGCGCCGTTGCGCTATGGGATCGTTGGACGCGTTGAAACCCTGATCGGGGTCGACGGTCAGATCGCTTGGGCGAGTTCGGTGAACGCGGCGGCGACCCGCGTTGCCGCCGGGGCGTCGACGGCGACCTCGTAGTGTCCGCGTCGAAGGTTCTGCATGAAGGCATGTCCGGTGATGATCACCTGTGCGGTCTTGTCCGTTCGCAGCCCGCGCATCGGTCGCAGCCGGTGCTTGAGCCGACCGTGATCGGCCTCGATCGGGTTGTTGGCGTACTGCTCGACGTGGTGCCACGCCGACGGGATCAGCTCGTCGAGGACCGCGGGGTAGACCGCGGCGGCATCGGTGACCACCTCAGC